>CAKUNY010000004.1 GCA_934668605.1 uncultured Oscillospiraceae bacterium
CAATCTCCATGTACGTTACCGCGGAATTGAGTTCCTTTTTGCACACAATTTTGTACATCTTTTTTCATCCCTTCAAAAGAATCATACTTTTCCTTCAAAGAAAAGTCCAATACAGCCATATTATAACACGCGCTCTGTTATCTTGCAAACCCTATTCGATGTATTTTTACGGATTTGCGATAACAATATTCCCCTTCCGTACCATCTGCCATGAAAATTCCCCTGCAAGCTCGTCTGCGCGGATGCTCGTGCTGTGGGCGAGCAGGCCGCACGCGTGCGCGAGAAGACCCAAAAGCGCCTCCGGCGTATAGCGCTCTCGCAGCGCGCCTAGATCTAAGTCCCGTTCGCGTTTGGAAAGCCGCCTTCCGTCCGGCGCGACCAGCAGCGGCACGTGATAGTAGCCCGGTTCGGGTAAACCGAGCTGCCGCTGAAGCCAGATCTGCCGCGGCGTGGATGACAGCAGGTCGCTCCCCCGAACCACCTGCGTCACGCCCGCTTCGGCGTCATCGGTCACGACGGCCAGCTGATAGGCATACACGCCGTCCGCGCGCCGGAGGATAAAATCCCCGCAGCCACGCACCAGGTTCTGCGTGTATTTGCCCTGCAAGCCATCCGTAAAGGAAACGGTTTCGTCCGGCACACGCACGCGCCAGCACGGCGCTTTCGTTCTGGCCGCGCGATCGAACGGCGTTAAATTCCGGCACGTTCCGGCGTAGAGCACGGTTCCGTCCGACGCGTGGGGCGCGGATGCGGCGTGAAGCTCGGTGCGCGAGCAGTAGCACGGGTAAATGAGCCCCCGCTCCTCGAGCTGCCGGAATTTTTCGTGGTAGGCCTCCGAGCGCCGGCTCTGCGGCGTCTGCTCCGTATCCCACGTGAGCCCGAGCCACTCCAGGTCGCGCTTGAGCGTATCGGCGTACTCCGGTCTGCACCGGTTGGGGTCTAAGTCTTCGATGCGCAGCACAAGCGCGCCGCCGCAGCTTCGGATGGACAGCCACGCAAGCATGGCCGAAAACACGTTTCCCAGATGCATTCTGCCGCTGGGACTTGGCGCAAAGCGCCCGATCTGCTGCATTGTGATCCTCCTTTCTTCCTATTTGCTCCGCATGTTGCTGTCATGCGAAGCGTTGGGCGCTTTTCTTTCGAGACTGTGCAAAAATGCCCATGCGCTCGTGTTTGCGCGTGGGCACTGGAATTGCTTATAGGCTGAACCTTTGCCGGTATTCCTCATAATAGCGCTCGTAGGCCGCGGATTTCATGGCCTTGACGCTGCTGAGGTATTCGTGGGTATCGAACGAATCGGCCTCGAGCTCGATCATCGCGACGGCGATATTGGAGCAGTGGTCGGCGACGCGCTCGTAGTTGGTCAGAAGATCGTTGAAGACGAAGCCCTGGCTGAGCGTACAGGTGCCCTTCTGAAGCCGGTCGACATGGTGAAGCTTCATCTCATCGCACAAGGCGTCAATGAGCTCTTCGAGCGGCTCGACTCTTTTGGCAAGCTCGAGGTCTTCAATGATAAACGCGCGGATGGCGTTATGGAGAATTTCTCGCAGCGCCTCGGTCAAAACGGAAAGCTCGTGCCGTGCGTCGCCGGAGAAGACGATCCCCTTCTGGTGAATCTCCTGCGCGGCCTCGGCCACGTTCAGCGCGTGGTCGGAAATACGCTCAAAATCAGAGATCGTATGCAAAAATTTCGACACATCCGCACTCTGCCGGCCGGTGAGCTCGCGGCCGGTGAGCTTGACGAGATAGGTTCCCAGAATGTCCTCGTAGCGGTCGATCACGCCCTCCATGCGCTGCACCTCGGCAAAATCCTCGTCGGTGTAGCTCTCCAGAAGCGCCAGCGCGCCCGAGAAATTGAGCTCGGCGTCGGCAGCCATCGAGTTGATGGTGATGCGGCTCTGCTCGATGGCAAGCGCCGGATGCTGCAAGAAGCGCTCTTCCAGATGCATCGCGGCAGGCTCGTTGGCGCTTTTTTTCTCGCCCTTGTCCTTGACGAGCGCGTTCACGACCGCCTCGATCACATCCGTAAACGGAAGCAGGATCACGACCTTCACGAAGCGGAAAAGCGTGTTCACAAACGCGATGGAGACGCTTGTCATGGGCATATCCATAAATTCGAACCGGAACACGGCGTTCGCCAGATAAAAGACCGCCGCCCAGAAAATAACGCCCGCGACCTCGACCACGAGATAGACCATCGCCGTGCGCTTGCCGTCGACATTCGCGCCGACCGCGGAAAGCAGCACCGGCAGCGCCGCGCCGATGGCAATGCCCATGATGATGGGAAGGGCAATGGAAAAATCGATCACGCCCGTAGAGGCTAAGGCCTGCAAAATGCCGACCGCCGCCGACGCACTTTGCAGCACGCAGGTAAAGAGCGTACCGAATAAAATGCCGAGGATTGGATTGGAGAACGAGGTCAGAATGCGAAGGAACACCGGCTCGTCGCGCAGCGGGGACACCGCCGCCGACATCGTCGACATGCCGAACATCAAGACCGCAAAGCCCATGAGAATATCGCCCACGTGCTGCTTGGTCTGGTTCTTGGAGAACATGCGAAGCACAATGCCGACCACGGAGATAACGCCCGTGAGCGTCGCCGTGGAAAACAGGTCGATCCACCCGCCGCCTCCGCCGAGGTCAGACAGACAGATGATCCAGCCCGTGATGCTCGTGCCCAGAATCGCGCCCATGACGATGCTGATGGCCTGCCGCACGCGCATCATGCCGGAGTTGACAAAGCCGACCACCATCACGCTCGTCGCCGACGACGACTGAATGACCGCCGTCACCGCCGTGCCGAGCAAAAAGCCCTTGAGAGGCTTGCCGGTCAGCTGATATAAGATCACTTCCAGCTTGTTGCCCGCGACCTTCTTCAGCCCGTCTCCCATCAGCGCCATGCCGAACAGGAACAGCGCAATGCCGCTGAACAGGGAAATCACATTCGAAATACTCATGTCTGGCTCCATATCCATAGAATCACAAGTTTAATATAAGCGTTCTGTGTTAAATGTATCAGCAGTTCAATGTTAAATCTATGTTAAATCTCGCGCATATCATAGATTTTACGGCTTTTTTACGGTACTATCAAAAAAGAAACAAACAGGAGGGCTTCTTGTGATTTATTTTCTTGAGGACGACGACAGCATCCGAAAGCTTGTGATCTATGGTCTGGAAAGCCAGGGCTTTGAGGCGGAGGGCTTCGCGCTGCCGTCTAAGTTCTGGCGCGCGATGGAGCAGCGGCCTGCCGAGCTCGTGCTGCTGGACATCATGCTGCCCGAGGAGGACGGTCTGCAAATTTTAAAGAAGCTGCGCGCCGCGCCGGAGACGAGGCGGCTGCCGGTCATTTTGCTGACAGCGAAAAACTCGGAATTTGACCGGGTGATCGGCCTTGACAACGGGGCGGACGATTTTATCTCGAAGCCATTCAGCATGCTGGAGCTCATCGCGCGCATCCGCGCCGTTCTGCGCCGCTCGCAGCCCGCGCAGCCGGTGCATGAATACCGGCTGGGGCCTCTTTATGTAAGCCCCGAGCAGCACATTGTGCGCGTGGACTCTCAGGATGTGACGCTTACAAACAAGGAATTTGAGCTTCTGTGCCTGCTTCTGGACAATCAGGGGCTCGTTCTCACGCGGCAGGTGCTGATGGACAGAGTCTGGGGCTTTGAAGCAGAGCGCGAGAACCGGACGTTGGATGTACATATCCGGACGCTTCGCGTCAAGCTCGGCGCGGCGGGCAGTCTCATTGAAACGATTCGCGGCGTGGGCTATAAGCTGGGGTCTGGAACATGACGGGGAAAATTCTCAGAAATTCCTACCTTGTCGCCATTCTGGCTCTTCTTTCCAGCGCGCTGTTGTTCTTCGGCGTCATGTACCGCGACTATGAAGACGAGGCCTTCGCCCGGCTCCGCGCGGAGGAGGTCGCTATCGCGCAGGGGCTCAGCACGCAGGGCGAAGCCTTTTTAGACGGCTTCACGCCCAACGACCGCGTGACGTGGGTAGACGCCTCCGGCTCCGTGCTCTATGACAGCGCCGCACCGGCCGAGCAGCTTTCCAACCACACCGGCCGCGAGGAGATCGACAAGGCGCTGCAAGACGGCGAGGCGCAGTCGTCCCGCTATTCTCAGACGCTTTTGCAGCGTACGTTCTATTATGCCCGGCGCATGACAGACGGCACGGTGCTGCGCGTCTCATGTACGCAAAATTCGCTTCCGGCAATGGTCCTCATGCTGCTCACTCCCTTTTTATGGGTCGCGACGGTCGTGCTTGTTCTGTGCGGCGTGCTGTCTTACAGGCTCGCGCAGCGCATCACGAAGCCCATCAACGCCATTCATTTAGACAATCCCACGCCGCTGCCGGGCTACCCCGAGCTCACGCCGCTTTTTGACAAGCTCCGCGAGCAGAACCGCACCATCGGCAAGCAGATGAACGAGCTTCAGCTGCGCCAGCGCGAGTTTACGGCAATTACGGAAAACATGCGAGAAGGCTTTTTGCTCGTCGACTGCAAGATGCACGTCTTATCGAGCAACCACAGCGCGCTCGAGGTGCTCGGCCACCGGGAGCTTTCGCCGGGATGCCTTTTATACGACGCGGCATGCAGACAGGAAATTTTCGACGCGGTCGACACGGCGCTCTCGGGCTCTCATGCGGAGCTTCTTCTTACCATCGACGAGACGAGCTGGCAGGTGCTTGCGAACCCGGTCGTTGCCTCCGGGCAGGTGGCGGGCGCGGTGGTTCTTTTTATGGACGTCACCGAGCGCGAGCAGCGAGAACGGCTCCGGCGCGAATTTTCCGCAAATGTGTCGCACGAGCTCAAAACGCCGCTCACCTCCATTTCGGGCTTTGCCGAGCTCATGAAGGAAGGCCTCGTCCCGCCGGAGAAAATCCCCGAGTTTTCGGGCGATATCTATAAAGAAAGCCTGCGGCTCATCGGGCTTGTGAACGATATTATCCAGCTCTCGCGCTTAGATGAAAACAGCACGCAGTTCCTGCGCGCGCCGGTCGACCTCTACGATCTGGGGCAGTCTGTCATCGAGCGGCTGGAGCCCGTCGCGGCCAGACAGTCGGTCACGCTGCATCTTGCGGGCGAGCACGCGGAAATTCAAGGCGTGGAGCAGCTGCTCAAAGAGATGATCTACAATCTTCTCGATAACGCCATCAAATATAACGTCCCGAACGGCAGCGCCGCGCTCAGCATCCGCAAAAGCGGCGAGCACGTGACGTTAAGCGTCTCGGATACCGGCATCGGCATCCCTTACGCCCACCAGCCGCGCGTCTTTGAGCGGTTCTACCGCGTCGATAAAAGCCACTCCAAAGAAGTCGGCGGCACCGGCCTCGGCCTTTCCATCGTCCGCCACGCCGCACAGTATCACGGCGCAAGACTAGAGCTCAAAAGCCAGCCCGGCAAGGGAACCACCATTACCGTTACCTTTTAAAGGAAGTTCCCTGAACGTGCGTAGGGGGCGATGCCCACATCGCCCCATTGGGTATCATCGAATTCGCATTGGATTTCCGTAAAAACAGGTTATACCGCCGGGTCGATGTGGGCATCGACCCCTACGCGAATTTGGAAGATTTCGAAAATCCCGCAACACCCGGTCAGGTTCCGTCTGGCCGGGATTTTTGCTTGACATTTTGGTCTACATCCTGTAAACTCAAAGCAGAAGTCTACACATTGTAAACCCAAGAAAGGAGGCGCTTTCATGCATGACAGTTCGCTTGGCGCGGCGGAGCTTTCGTTTGCAGAGCTCATCTGGTCGCGCGCGCCGGTTTCGTCCGGCGAGCTGGTTTCTCTGGCGGCAGAGCATCTGCACTGGAAAAAATCCACGACCTACACCGTTTTGCGCAGGCTCTGCGAGAAGGGGCTTTTTCAGAACGATGGCGGCACGGTGCGCGCGCTTTTAAGCCGCGAGGATTATCTCTCGCGCGAGAGCCGGAGCTTTGTCGACCGCTCGTTCGGCGGCTCGCTTCCCGCGTTTCTCGCGGCGTTCACCCGGGGAAAAACGCTCACGCGCGAGCAGCAGCAGACGCTGCAATCGCTCATCGACGAGGCAAGGAGGGAGCTATGAGCGGCTTTTTTAAGGGCTTTTTGTCCCGCGAGATCGTGTCGATCTGCGTCATGCTGGCCGTTCTGCTGGCGCGGTGGCTGCTGCAAAAAGCGCCGAAGCGGCTGATGGTTCTATTGTGGGCGGTCGTCTGCTTTCGCCTCTTGTGCCCCGTATCGATCGACGCGCCCGTCTCCCTCGTGCCGAAGGCGGCGGAGCAGGCGGCAAGCGCGGTGGAAGCGCTCCCGGAGAGCACGGAGCTTTCCGATCTGGCGCGGGAATATCGCTCCACCCATTTTCTCAATCACAACAACAGCGCCTATTCCGCGCAGCAGTGGGGGCGTCTCGCGCTCGAGCTTGCGCCCTATGTGTGGCTTTTCGGCATGGCTGCGCTGGTGCTTTCGCAGACAATCAAGCTGCTTCGCCTGCGAAAAACGCTTCGCGGTGCGCGGGAAATATCGCCCGGCGTTTTTGTCTCCGAAAAGGTCACCTGCGCGTTCGTCCTCGGCCTGTTCTGCCCGAATATTTACCTTCCGGCAGGGCTGCTTGATCTTGAGCAGCGCTATGTGCTGCTGCATGAGCGGACGCATATCCGGCGGCTTGACCACGTGTGGAAGCTGCTGGCGCTTTTGTGCCTGTGCCTGCACTGGTTCGACCCCGTCGTCTGGCTGTGCTGGGGGCTTTTCGGAAGAGATCTGGAGCTCGCGTGCGACGAGGCCTCGACGATGGCGCTTTCCAATCCGGAGCGGTGCGACTATGCCGAGACGCTCCTGCGTCTTTCGGGCGACAATCCGGCCTTTCCCCTGCCCGCGTTCAGTCAGCCCGAACCAGAAAAACGCATCCGCCGGATTTTAAGCTGGAAGCGCCCCGCAAGAATCGTCTGCGCGCTGGCGCTGGTTCTGATTTTGCTGCTCGGCACGGGTCTGGCGGTCAACCCATACGTAAAAGAGAGCATCTTTGACCGGCGCTACGCCGTCTCACAGCTTCTATACAGCTCCCCGCAGTTCGATTCCGCCTATCAGGGCGATTATCTCAGCTTCGCGCTTTCCGATGATCACACGCTCTACGCGCGCATCGCCGGCGGCTCCTTCCTCGAATGCGGCGAGCTGCGCAAAATTACGCTTCCCGACTGGTATCTGCGCGATTTATTCTACGACGGCTGGGTCGACGACGCGCTTTTAAAGGCACTTTCCGGGGCGCAGGCCGTCTGGCTCACGCAGCGCATGGAGGATACCTACCCGTTTTATCTCGTCTTGCAGACCGGGAAGACGGTCTATCTCGCCGTGGGGTACGGCAAATGGGACACAAATCTTGCCGGGATCCGGTGGCTGTTTGAGCTCACGCGCAACGAGCAGCCGACTTCCTCGGAAGCTTTGCAAAGCATCCTGCGCGAGACGATGGGCAGCTTTGACGAGGGTACGCCGCTTCTCATTACCTCCCGCTATGAATCCGATACCCTCCCCGGCGTCCTAATCGCCCGCTTTACCGCCACGCGCAGCGGGACAGAGATCATTGGAATCGCGGTTTTTGAGAACGAGGGAAGCCTCTTCGGTCCCACGCTCTGCAAGGTCAGCGGCATGGAAACCGGCGCGCACGACTTCTTTTCCCAGACCATCACGCTCCATCCGCATTCCAAGCCCTTCTCCGTCGTCCTTGCCTCCGACCGGGAAGATCTCTACGAGGTTCGCGCAAGCTGGGACGGCATGTCCCAGCGCAAATACGTCACGTACCACCAGAACGTTCTGGTCGTCTTCGAGTGGCCGGAGAAATTCTCCGGTGTGCAATATGACGGTACCAACCCCGACATCCGCTTCTACAATCACGAAGGTGTCGAGCTTCCGCGCGAATGACGCAAAATTTCCCCGCCCGTTTTGTCGCATTTAACAAAGCGGGCGGGGATTTTACGTGATTTAACAATTCGCCGCAACATTTGACATGGATTTTACAATCGACGGGACGCAGATTTTACGAAGCGGCGCTATGATACCTTCTGTAAATAGAAAATCAAGGATTTGTAAGAGGAAGGTATCGTACATGAGTTTATTTGACGTTCTGAATTTGATCGGCGGCCTGAGCCTGTTTTTATTCGGTATGCACGTGATGGGCGCGGCGCTCGAAAAGCGCGCGGGCGGGCAGCTCAAGGCGCTGCTCGGGAAATTGACCGGAAGCAAGCTCGCAGGCTTTCTGACAGGTCTCGGCGTGACGGCTGTCATTCAGTCGTCGTCTGCCACAACGGTCATGGTCGTCGGCTTTGTAAACTCGGGGCTCATGACGCTCCGGCAGGCCATCCACGTGATCATGGGCGCAAACGTCGGCACGACAGTCACGGCGTGGCTTTTAAGCCTTGCCGGTCTTGACGGCTCGAGCCTTTTCATTCAGCTCCTGAAGCCCTCGTCGTTTACCCCGGTGCTCGCGCTCATCGGCATCATCCTCATCATGGCCGGAAAAGAGCGGCAGAAGGACACGGGCTCGATTCTCCTTGGCTTTGCCGTTCTGATGTACGGCATGGAGGCGATGTCGGGCGCGGTGGCTCCGCTTCGTTCGAGCGAGAGCTTCCGGAATCTCCTGCTTCTGTTCTCGAACCCGATTCTGGGCGTCCTCGCGGGCGCGGTGTTTACGGCGATCATCCAGTCGTCTTCCGCCTCCGTCGGCGTTTTGCAGGCTCTGGCCAGCACGGGCGCGATCACAATGGCCTCGGCCATCCCCATCATCATGGGTCAGAACATCGGCACGTGCGTGACCGCGATGCTCTCTTCCATCGGCGCGAACACGAACGCAAAGCGCGCCGCCGTTGTGCACTTGAGCTTCAATATCATCGGCACGGCGGTGATGCTCACCGTCTTCTGCGTCGTGCGCGCGATGCTCCAGCCGACGTTCTTGTCCCTTCCGGCTACGGCGGCGACCATCGCCGTTGCGCATTCGCTGTTTAACATCGCCTGCACGGCCATTCTCATGCCCGCAAGCGGACTTTTGGAGAAGCTCTCCATCGCGGTCGTCCTCGACAAAAAGAGCAAGGAACCTGCCGACTCCATGCTCGACGAGCGCTTGATGACGACCCCGGCCATCGCTGTAGAGCGCTGCCGCGTTGTGGCGCTTGACATGGCGAAGGAAGCCTCTGAGGCGCTGAACCTCTCGATCACCTCCCTGACATCCTCTGACCCCGCGCTGGGAGAGCACATTCGCAATCTCGAAGACAGCACCGACCGCTATGAAGACCGGCTCGGCACGTATCTTCTCACCCTCGCCCGCCGCCCCATGACGGCAGCCGATTCCGACGAATCGGGAAGACTTCTGCACCTTATCAGCGACTTTGAGCGCATCGCAGACCACGCAGTCAACATTCTCGAGTCCGCCGAAGAGCTGCACGCGAAGAAGATCACCCTCCCGCCGGACGCGCAGCAGGAGCTCTCCACAATGGAGCGCGCCGTACAGGAAATTATCCAGCTGAGCCTCACCGCCTTCCAGACAGGCGACCTCACGGCGGCCAGCCGCGTCGAGCCCCTGGAGCAGGTCATTGACACCCTCAAAGATCAGCTCCGCACGCGGCAGATCGCGCGGCTGCAAAAGGGCGCTTGCAGCTTAGAAACCGGCTTCATCTGGACGGATTTACTGACCAACTTCGAGCGCGTGGCCGACCACTGCTCGAATATCGCAGGCTGTGTTTTGGAGACGCAGCACCGGAGCCTCGATCTTCACGAATACCTCGACGGCATCAAGCAGAGCGCGCCCGAGTTCCGCCGGGAATACGAGGCCTACAGCCGCAAATATGCGCTGATCTCCGCCTGAGACACAAAATCCCCGCAATCGGGTTCGATTGCGGGGATTTTTATTACTTGAGAAGCTGTTCGATTTCTTCCTTCGGGCGGTAGCCGACAGACGTTGCCTTGATCTCGCCGTTCTGGAACACCATCACCGTCGGGATGCTGCTCACGCCGTATTCCAGCGCCAGCTCCCGCTCATCGTCAACGTTCACCTTGCCGACCTTGACCTTGCCAGCGTACTCGTTTGCGATCTCCTCGATCACGGGCGCAAGCATCCGGCACGGGCCGCACCACGTCGCCCAGAAATCTACGAGCACGGGCTCCTTGGCCAGCAGCACTTCCTGTTCAAAATTTTGCCCTGTAATGGTCAGTTCTTCCATTGTATTTCATCCTTTCTCGCGTGATTTATAGTACAGCATGCAGTGGCAGAAGCCCTCAAAGTCAGGATCATCGATCTGCTCGCGGAACTCCCTGCACATGCACCGGTTGTCCTCCGTCCGTTCAAGTCTGCACGGACAGTAGCCTCCGGTCTTCTTCAGACCTTCCCGGATCGCCCGCACAACCTCCTTGTCCGGATTGAGTGTCACCGCCATCTCGCCGCCTCCTTTGTCTTTGTTTCTTGTATTATACCATACTTTCAAAAAAATAGCCACCCCAACAAAAACGCACGAAGAGCATCCAGCTCCCCGTGCGTTTTCCTTTTTTCACGATGTGTTTTCAGGTGAAGCCCTCGCTATTTCTGCGAAATGTCCCTGACAATTTGCAGCACATGTTCAGACTGCTCCGGGCTCAAGCGCTCCAATTCTCGCAGAAGCTCTTTGGACTTTTGCGGCGCGCCTGCGTCAACATTAAAAAACTCCTGCGGCGTGATGTTCAAATACTCGCAGATATAGAAAAAGCCCGTCATGGACGGCAGCGTTCGTCTGTTTTCAATCTTATTGATATAGCTCTCGCTCTGTCCGAGCGAAAGACTCATATCGCGCGCAGATACGCCCTTCTGCATCCGAAGTTCTGCAACGCGCTGATAAAACCATTCTAGATAATCCACACAATCACCTCGCCGTACATATAGTATAATTCCCGGTGTTGCAATTTATGTGGATTGTATAGATATGTTTTTGTTGACGTATGGAATATTGGGATATATAATGGAGTTTGTCAGAGAATTACAGGATAGATTTAGAAGGAGGAAACCACATGAAAGCACTGGTTTGTGAAATGTGCGGCAGTCAGGATCTCGTCAAAACAGACGGCATGTTCATCTGTCAGAACTGCGGCACAAAATACACCGTCGAAGAAGCCAAAAAAATGATGGTGGAGGGTACGGTTCAGATTGATAACTCCGCGTTTGTCGAAAAGTATCTCGCGAACGCCCGTCGCGCAAGAACCAAGGGTGACTGGGCAGAGGTTGAAAAGTACTATAATCTGGTTGAGCAGAACGCTCCGGAGAATATTGAGGCAATATTCTACAGCGCCTACGGGAAGCTTCGAACAACGCTCCTGGACGATTTTTCGGCAAAATGGGATAACGACATTGAAGTTGTCAAAAAGTCTATCTCCGTTCTGGATGATTACTTCGATATGGAACATGAGCCTGAGCAAAGGCAAGTCATCATCGACGCAATGCATGATATTTTAATCCTGACAGACGTTCGCGAAAACAATATTATTGTCGGGAAAGCAAATACAAATTGGGGCGATGTCGCCAAAACCGGAATCAAGAATCGCATTGTCCGGTTATATCCGCAGATGAATGAAACAATCGATCATATCATTCTGAAATATAAAGAGCGCGGACTCGATTACACCTACTTGAACGAGATCAAAGATAAAATTGGCCGGGCACCGCAGGGCTGCTATGTCGCGACCTGTGTCTATGGTTCTTATGACTGCCCGCAGGTCTGGACGCTGCGCCGCTTCCGCGACTACACCCTGGCCGAAACCTGGTATGGCCGTGCCTTTATCCACACCTATTACGCCATCAGCCCCACACTCGTCCAATGGTTTGGCCACACCAAGTGGTTCAAAACGCTCTGGAAGGGCAAGCTCGACCATATGGTAAAGCGACTCAACGAACAAGGCTTTGAAAACACGCCCTACGACGATAAGTCGTGGTAATTCATACGATTCCCAACAAAAAACGCACGAAGAGCATCCAGCTCCCCGTGCGTTTTCCGTTTATTCTTCGTACCCCTGGCTCACGCCGCTTGCTCCGACGTCGCTTCCAAGGTCGCAGGTATACACCCACTCGATCACGTCGCCCGCCTGCACGGCGTACCGGCTGCATCCATAGTTCGGGAACCAGCCGTTGACCCGGTACATCCAGCCCGAGAGCGCGCCGCAGTCAAACTCATAGAGGTTGCCGATGCCCTCGATGTACGCTGTCTCATACATCGGCGTGTTCTGGTATTCCATGTGAATGGCGTTGGCCTTCACGGTCGCAAGCAGCACGTCAAACACGTTCTGCCCCGCCGTAAATTCGACCGTCACCGGCGCGAGGATCCACCCGTCCTCCGGCACCAGCTCGACCTTTTCCGGGTCAAGCTCGTCCAGATGATCCAGAATCGTCGCGCAGCGGATGCTGATCGTACATGTAAGCGGCGCATCCGTCTGCGCGGGCGCTTCCTGCGCCGGCAGCTCGTCGATCGGCGCGCGCACCTCGGCTTCCTGCGTGATCTCTGTACTTTCCTCCGGAGTATCCGCTTCGGTCTGCTCTTCGGTGGGCGCGTCAGCCGCTTCTTCCTTCGAAGGCTCCTGCGTATCCGGCGCTTCTTCCTCCGGCTTTTCAGCCTCCTGCGCGGGTTCTGAAATGGCGGTTTCCTGCGTTGTCTGCTCTTCCGCAGGTTCCGTCTTCGCGCTGCAAGCGCACAGCCCCAGCAGCAGCGCCGCAAGAACCAGCGCCAGCGCGCGCCGTCCTAATTTCTTCATTTATACCTCCCCGGCTGCCGCCAGCAGATTCCAGACCATCTGCGCCACCTCGCAGCGGCAAATGGCCTCGCTGGGTCTTAATTCCGTCCGGTCGGATTCCAGAATCCCATTCTCCGCGCAGAACGCCAGGGCGTCTTTTGCATAGCTCGATGCCTTTGCCGCATCCGGATACTTGGAAAGCGCGCCGTCCACGTCCTTGGCCGCGCCGGAAAGCCCCAGCGTTTTGGCCGCTCTTGCCAGCATCGTGGCCGCCTGCTCGCGCGTAATTGCGCCATTCGGGCTGAACTTCCCATTTCCGACGCCGTTGACGATTCCGGCCTTGCTCGCCGCACCGACGAAGCCGCAGAACCAATCCGACTGCAAAACGTCCGTGAACTCGCTTGTTTTTTCCTGCGAAAGCCCCAGCGCCCGCACAACGATCGCACAGAACTGCGCCCGCGTGAGCCCGGCGTCCGGCGCGAAGGTGTCTGCCGTCATGCCGTTGATGACGCCCTTTTCGGCTAAGGCCTCGATCGCCTGCTGGTTCTTGTGTCCGATCACATCGCGGAACGTCCCGCTCGGAGCGTCCTGTCCGGGCGCGTCCATCTTATAAAGGGACTTTCCGTTGTTCTGAAGCTTCACCGCCGCTAAAGCGTAGAGCGCCTGCTCGCTCGCCATCTCGTTCGCCGCGCCGTCCTGGGTGTGCCGGAAGCTGCCGTCCGCGTTCGCGTACATCAAAAGCGCGTCCAGCGCCGTCTTTCCGCCCTTCACGAACCGGCTGTCGTCCAGCGAAATTCCGAGCTCCGCCAGCGCAACGAGCACCTGCGCGTTTGACTCGCACGTCTCCGCGCCGCCGGTCGAAAAGCCGCCGTTAGATGCCTGCATCTTGGAAAGCGCCGAAACGCCCCGGTCGACCGCCGCCTTCACAGCCGCTTGAGCTGTATACCCGGCCAATGCCTGCAAGGCCATCGCCGTCAAGTCCGCGTCTGCCGCCGCGCCCGCGATGTTCCAGCCGCCGTCTTCGAGCTGCGCGTCCAAAATTGCTTTTACATAGAGCGCTCTCGTCGCCTGCGTCTTCGCGTCCTTGTTCGCAGGAACCTCATACTGCCCCGCATCCAGCGCCAGCAGCGCAAAAATTGCGCCATTCACGCCCTGATACACGGTCTTTTCATAGTCTCCCAGCGGCAAAAGCAGATCATATCCCGCGACGTTGCGCGCGTCTTTCCCAATTGCCGTCACTGCCAGCGCGGCTCTTGCGTACTCCGTGTACTTGCGCTTGTGCAAAACGCCCGCGCAGGATTTCACGTAGTCTTCAAGCTTCTCGTAATATCCTTCAAAATACCCGCTCTTTACGCCGTATCCGCCTCGGGCGAGTCCCAGCACCGCCCAGTCTCCGCCAATGGAGCCGAACCCGGGATTTGCGACCGTCTTTGCAACATACGCCGCCGTCTTTTCATACTGCGCGCCCACGATATCTTCCGCCATCGCCGGAACCATTAGTCCCGCACAGAGCGCCAGCGCAAGAAACAGCGAAAGCAGCCGTCTGATCCTCGTCATCGCGTTTCCTCCTCTTATCCAAAAATCCGCCAAGGCCGGACTCTGCCTCGCAGAGCCCGGTCTTCGCCCCAAGGCATCTGCCCCGGTTTCTCCGTAGTTCAATTATTTTGCAACATTTTCCGCAAACCGATACAGCATTGCCGCAACCTCCGCGCGTGTCGCCGAGCCCTGCGGGGAAAGCTCCGTTTCGCTTCTGCCATTCACAAGCCCCGCCGCATTTGCCCAGCTGAGGCCTTCGAGCGCGTACGCCGAGATCCGGCTGTAGTCGGCAAAGCCCGTCAGATCCGCGCTCTTTCCTGTGTCATAGCGCTTATCGCGCGCGAACCGGTACAAAATCGCCGCCAGCTGCTCGCGCGTCACCTGCGCCTCCGGGGCAAAGAAGCCCTCGCGCACGCCGCTCACAACGCCGGTTTCCGCCGCCCACGAAACGGCGTTCGCATAATATTTGTCCGCCGCCACATCGGTAAAGCTGCCGTTTTTCGCAGCCTCCGGGCTTCCTGCCAGCCGGTAGAGAACCGTCACCAGCATTCCGCGCGTCATCGGCGCATACGGGAAGAACAGCTCCTGCGTTGTGCCCTGGAAGAGCCCATGCTCAACAGCGTACCGGACGCTGTCATAGAACCAGTCCTCGCGGCGCACATCCAAAAAGAGCATCACGCCCGAGAAGGTCGCCTTGATCCGGCTGTTAAACGTCAGATTCTGATATGTATAGCTCTCCGGCGTTCCGATGGACTTGCCGTCTACCGTCACACCAAGCAGCCGGTGGTTCGTATCGGGCTGGAATTGGAAGGTCACATCCGTCCCGATCTGCGAGAGCGTGAGCTTCGGGGTCACTTCGCCGCAGCCGATCGCGCGCACAATGTCCGCCAGCTTGTCCTTCGCGTAGTCCTCCGGCGAAATATCCGCCGCCTTGAGCCACGCTGCCTCGTCGGCCTCGGTCGTGTAATCGTCGACATAGTGCCAGATGACCTTGTCGCCGGCCGCGAGTGTAAAATCGCCCAGCGCCTGATCGGGATGCTCGCCGTTTACGGTGTACATCCAGCCGGAGTTTGCGCCGTTGTCCATCTCGCTCAGCCAGTAGCCGCCCAGCGCCTCCGGCGCCATGATCGAGCTGACGTAGCCGCTGTCCGCGCCTGTTTCCTGAAGCTTTGCACCATCGAGCGCCTTCTCGAGCAAATCCTTTACCGTAGAGCCGGCGTTTAAGGTATACGTCTTCGTCTGGATCCACGTCACATAGCCCTTGTGCTCGTCCTCCTGCTCTTCATGCAGGAAGTCTCCGACCAGCCGGAACGACACCTTGATCGAATGCAGCGCATTTTCCAGATCGGTCTTCGCCTTCTGGAGAATGCTTGCGATCTCGTCCGTGTGCGAGGCGTTCATGATGTCCTTTTCCGCCTGCGCCTGCACCTTGCGCATCTCCTCGAGCGCCGCTTCAGTCAGAAGCGAGGGGTCTTCCTTTTCTGCCGCGTCGCGCACCGCGTTATAGAGCTCAGACAGCGTATCCTTCCAGGCCGTGTCCTTCTTCTTGTCCAGGATCTCGTCGAACGCGTCCTGCTTTTCCTGGAGCGCAGCGAGCGCAGAGTCCTTATCCCCGTCATTTTTCAGGCGGCGGATTTTCTGCCGGATCGTCTCCAGCTTGACATACGTCTCGCGATCTGCGTATTTGATCTCGCCCAGCGCGTCAATTTCCCGCAGGATCTCATCCAGCGCCGCGTCGTCGGGCTGCTTTGCATCGTTCATGTCGTAAAGCCCGCGCGCATTGCCGCTCGTCAGCCTGTCGTAGGCCGCCAGCGCGTAATACGCCTGCTCGGTCGCCATCTGGTTAAAGCTCGTGCTGCTCGCGACGTGATAGAACCCGCCGCCGTCCAGGTAATATTGCAGCAGTCCATCGAGCACGGTCTTTCCGCCTTGGGCAAAGCGCGCGTCCGCCGCCGCGTCAATTCCCAGCGTACTCAGCGCAACGAGCGCCTGCGCCGTCGTTTCCGCCGTGGTTCCGATCGCGCCGCTCGGAAGCTGCCTGGAGGCAAGATAGGAAAGTCCCTTCAAAACTGCCGCCTGCGCGTCCTCGTTTTCCGTCCGATATTTCGCCAGCGCCGTCAGCACCATTGCCGTCGCGTCCAGCTCACTGCTTCCCGTCGTGCTTGCCCAGCCGCCGTCCGCGTTCTGGTTTTCAAGAAGGCTTCTGACAAGCGTCTGCGCCGCAGCCTGCAAGCCGTCGCCGCCGCTCAGATACGCCGTCTTTGCGTTCATCGCCAGAAGCGCGAAGGCCGACGCGGTATTGCCCTGATTTGTGACCCACGCGGTGTCTTTGAGCGCGGAAAGCAGATCGAAACCCGCAAAGCTTCTCGCGTCATAGCCGAGCGCCGACACAGCCAACGCCACGCGCGAATTCTCCGTCGATCTCGCATCGCCGTTTCGTTTGATCTGACCGCTTGTGTTGATACTGCGCTTGACGAACGACTCGAGCGCTTCAATATAGTCCCCCACATCGCCGCCATAGAGCCGCCCGCTTCTGGCAAGACCCAGCATCAGCCATTCGCCGCCGACGGAGCCCACGCTCCAGTCTCCCCGCAGCACCTGATCGAGAAGTGTGGTTCCCGTTTCCTGATAGGCCGTCCTCCAGTCGACGTCGGAAGACAACTTCCGGTACGCCTTCTCCGCGTCCAGAAGCGTCTGGTAGTTTGTGACCTGCGCCTTTTCCTCGTCCGCTAAGCTGTCATACGCGCTTCTCGCCTTGTCGATGGCGGGGCCGCTCTGCCTGGTCACTTCGCCGATCGCTCCGATCAGCGCCATCACGCCCGCGGGCGTATAGCCCATGCTGGCTTCTTTCTTGTAGTCGTCCGTATAGTGGAGCACGATCACATCTCCGCTGCGCACCGTTTGCTGATTGACCGCCTCGTCGGAGTATTCGTCATTGATCGTGTACATCCAGCCGGAGTTTCCGCCGTTGTCCTTCTCCGCAAGCTCTACGCCTGTCGTGCTGCCTTTTTCCGTGCGGGTGATCGCGCTGATATAGTTTCCGGATATCGTCAGGCGGTACATCGCGTCCGTCGTCTGCTCCACCAGCGCCTTTTCGATCACGTCCAGCACCGTCGCGTTCGCCGGAACCGTTACACTGAGGCTGTCGATCCATGTTGTTAAATTGCCGTCCTTGCGCGTGTGAACCGTTCCGTTGTCGCCGTGTTTTTGATCGCCCAGCAGCGAGAATGTCACGGTGAGCGTTTTGCCCGGCTCCTGCCCGTCCGAAACGCTGACCGCGCAGATCGCTGGAACAATTTCTTCGCCCTTCTTCGCGACCAGATAATACTCGCCCGCCTGCGAGAACGTCACGCTATAGTATCCGTCTTCCGCCTGTGTCACGGAATATGCGCTCTTTTCCAGTTCCTCGCCCGTCGCGCCGGTTCCGTACCGGTAGGCGGTGATCTGCGCGCCGTCGCAGCCGCTGAAAACCGTATTCAAATCATCATCATAGCCTGCCACAAGAAGGGAGATTGAAAGCGGAGCGTCTGCTGCCGTGCTGTAGGAAAATTCGCCGAATTTCGCGCAACTTTCGGTGTTTGGGTATTGCTTGATATACGACATCGCGACAAAGTAGTCGCCTTCTTTGATCTCTTCGTCAGAGCCCCCACACATCGCGCCGTTGTTCCAGTAGACTGCGTTGGATGTCTCCGTGCCCCAGAACTTCGTGATCCAGCCGCCGGCATTCGTCTCATAGCCGCCCGGGCAGTATTTTTCGTGCACCGCGAGGAGCACCTCGCCGGCGGTGATTTTTTTGTCCGCGTTCCGGTCGGCCACAGAAATCTTCTTCTGCGCGACCGCGACGCTTCCTCTGTCCGTAACCGTCACGTACACGTCCTTCGTCAGCGCATCGTATTTGCCGTCGGGCGTAATGATGAAGGTATACGTCGTCGCCGTCTTTTTATCCTCCGCCGTCACGGTGACGCGAAGGATATTTGTCCCCGTGATGCTGCCGTTTCCGAAGTAAGGATATTTGCCGTAGCCGTAGCTGCTGCCGTCATTGAGCGACATCATGTCCGGGCAGCTGACGGCCTCCACCTCCAGCGTGCCGTTTTCCGGCGCCTTGAACCAGACGCGCGGCTCGTCGATGCCGTCCTTCTTCATCTGCGCGTAGCTGAGCACCACCGTCGTCTCATCGGAAGAAACCTTGACCAGCGGATACTTTTCCGTGTCCGGCCTGCCGTTGGAATTGGTCACGATATAGGTGATCGACGTGTCCGAGCTGATATTTTTGACCGTGATGGCCGCCGCCTTCGACGAAACCTCCGCCGTCTTTCCATCCAGCGTCGTCGTGACCACGCAGCGGTAATAGGTCGTCTGTTCAGTCTCGATCGCCGCCGGGATCACCGGAGTATAGCTTTCTCCGGTCGCGCCATCAATGCGCGTCCAGTTCTTTTGATCCTGCGACATCTCCCACTGGCAGGAAATCGCCGCGCCCTCTGCCGCCGTCGCTTTTACCGTCAATGCCTCTGCCGTATCCCCGGGCCTATACGCCGCGCTCTGCGGCTGCACCTCAAAGACCGCCGCCGGAGCGTCCGTTCTCGCGATCGCGAAGAGATGTCCGGAGTTGTTGCTGAAATAGATCGTTCCGTCGTCGCCGCAGACCGGGCTTGCCGTGCAATACTGCGCGTAATCTTCCTCGCCGAAGATCGTAACAACGTCGTCCTTCTGCGTCGTTTTGCTCGGGTCCTTCGCGTTTACCCGAACGCAGACAAGGCCACCGGGGGGATAGTTAAACGAGTCGTAGAGATAGACAGCGCCGTCTTCTTTTTCATACGCCGTACTCAGAAGGGGCGAGCCCTGCGTGCTGCCGGGCATTTTGAGTTCCTTCACCATCGTCAGTTTGCCCGTCTGGGCATCCTCCTGCACGATGGCGAGATAGCCGTTTGCCCCGTCATTGCCCGTGCCCTCGCCGACATAGATGTAGCCGCCATAGCAGACCGGCGTCGACGTGCTGCCGAGCTTGAGCTCGCAGGTCTGAATCTCACCGATCGTTCCAGTCTTGCCGTCGACCTTCGCCGAGCAGAGATAGCCGCCCTTTGTCGTAAAATAAATTCTGCCGGCTGTCTCCGAATAGGCAAGGGAGCTTCTCTGGTCGCCGAGCCCTTCCAGCTTCCGCTCCTGCGGTGTGGGATTTGAGCTGGTTTCGTCCTTATGGAAGCTCAGAATGCGGGACGTTCCGTTTACGCCGCTCTTCTGGCCGTCGTCCGTGCCGACAAAAATGTAATCGCCGACCGCGACCGCGCCCGCCCAGTAAAAGCCGCCTGCGCTTTCATAGCTCCAGATCAGGCTGCCGTTTTTTGCGTTCAGGCAGACATAGTTCTGCTTTCCTGTTTCCGAGGCATAAAAGCCCGTGTAGACCCGGTTATTTGAAACGAGCACCGGGCAGTTGTTCTGCCCTTCGGGGGAAAGCCCGGCGCGCGACCATTTGTATGTGAGGTCTTCCTTTGCGTAGGCCGCGACCATGCCGCCATCCAGCGCGAGATAGATCGTGTCGCCGTCAATGGTCGGCGGTACGGTTCCGAAGCGGTCGCTTCCGACCATCTCCACCTGCTTTGCGGCGCTTCCGTCCTTCGCATTGAGCTTATAGAGCGTCTGCCCCGCCATCACATAGATATAGCTTCCGTCCACCACCGGCTGCCCGGCATAGGCGCCTGCCATGCCATCTGACGACGCGGCTCCGAATTTTGCCGCCCAATTGAGCTTCGCGTAGTTGGCCGTCGGCGTCTGTGCGTCTGTAATGCCCAGATTGTCGCTCCTTCCCCGGAAGCTCAGCCACCCGGCCATTGCCGTTCCCGGCAGCAGCCCGAGCACCAGCACCAATGCCAGCACCAGCGAGATGATTCTCTTCTTCATGCGTTCCTCCCACGTTTCCGGCGTCGTTCGCCTGTTTTTCCGGAAACCATTCTTCTGCCTCGAAGCTTTCCGCAAAAAAAGCCGCCGCACCCATCGGTACGGCAGCCGTTTTTCTGCGCAAACTGTATGCCCGCCGCTTGTTCCCGCAGCGCAGCACACAACCACCTTGCAGGTTTCCTGACTCACACTTCCGGGGCTTCCCCCACGTCCTTCCGCGGCCTTCTCGGTTTCCCAATGACCGGCTTTCGCCCAGGGTGTATTCCATCCAGCCATCAACGCACCCGGGCAGTGAGTTTTTCATGCTGCCGGTCACATTGCCAGTTGGAAGCGTACGCCCTCTGCGGTCAGACTCGTGCATACAGTGCCGGGCGGCGTCTGTTTTTCTTCCCGTTTCCTCTGTCCGCGTACTCAAAAGCCCCCGCGTTCAGACACAAGCTGGCGGTATCCTGTTATCGTATCCATTATACTGTCCGCCCAGAACTTTGTAAAGTGCGATTTCGTATCTCTTGCGGTGATCCTGCTGTTTTCTTACAACATCTTGCGCCCATCGCGCGTTACAAGGCAGTATCCGCCCTCTCCCAGCCGCACCTTTCCCGGCAGCAGCGACAAAAGCCGCCCGCCGAGCAGAACCTCGCCCGGAACGTTCAGCTCCCAGGGCTCCTGCGACTTATTGCAGCACACGGCCAGCGTCTGCCCCTGCGCGCGCCGCAGGAACATCAGCCGCCCGCCGCCGGCCTCCACGACCGTCACGTCGCCGGTTTTCAGCGCCGGAAGGGTCTTTTTGAGCTTTGCAAGCGTCCGGTAATACTCCCGCAGGCTCTCGTCTTCCTGCCCCCAGGGGTAATAGCGCCGGTTGAAGGGGTCGCGGTAGCCGGTCATGCCCGCCTCGTCTCCATAGTAGATGCAGGCGATGCCGGGCAGCGTAAACTGCAAAAAGGCCGCCATGCGCAAAAGCTCTTTTCCGCGCGCGAGCGCCTCCGGCGAAAACTGCCGCCTGGCAAGCGCATCGCGGTCTGCGTCGTGCGGGTCAAGAAGGGCGTTGATCGCGCGCGGCGTGTCATGCGTCGATAAAATATTCATAACGCAGGCGAGCACATCCGGCGGATAATTTTCCGCCAGCGTCATGATGCGTTCGCCCAGATCCTTTCCGTCCGCGTCCCCGCGCACAAACCTTATAATCTCCTTCTGCCACGGGTAGTTCATCACGGAGTCCAGCTCCCGGTCGGCAAAATACCGCCGCCGCACCCCATAGGCGATCTTGTTGGAGGCATCCTCCCACACCTCGCCGATGAGCATCGCGTCCGGCTTTTCCGCCCGGATCCGATCGCGCAGCTTTAAAACAAAGCTGTCCGGCAGCTCGTCGACCACGTCCAGCCGCCACCCGTCCGCGCCCGCGCGCAGCCAGTGTACGGCGATGGAGTCCTCGTCGTCTATGATATAGCGCTGAAAATCCGCATTGTCCTTTTTGACGCACGGAAGGTCGGTAATGCCCCACCAGCTGGTGTAGACGTCCGGATAGTGCTTGAAGTCGAACCAGTCGCGGTATTTGGAATCCGGATTTGAGACAGCGTCCTCAAAATACCGGCTCCTGCTTCCAACGTGGGAAAATACACCGTCCAGAATGACCTTCATCCCCCGCGCGTGCGCGTCCTCGCACAGCGCCCGGAAATCTTCCTCCGTTCCCAGCATCGGGTCGATGCGCCCATAGTCGCACGTGTCGTACCGGTGCGTTGAAAACGCGAAGAAAATCGGGTTCAGATACAGCATCTCCACGCCGAGCTCCTGCAAATAGGGGAGCTTTTCGCGAATGCCCGCGAGATTGCCGCCGTAAAAGTCGTTGTTCCAGACCTTTCCGTTCTCATCCGGCTGATACACCGGCGTGTCGCTCTTGTCCTCATGCACCCAATAGGGCTGGAGCTTGTCCTTGCAGTCGCACGTTCCCGCCTGATAGAACCGGTCGGGGAAGATCTGATACATGACCGCACCCTTGGCATACTCCGGCGCGGGATACCGGTTCTCTACGCAGCTGACCTGCCACAGGTCACCTACTTCGATGTTCGTGTCGTCTCCCTGCTTGAAAAGCCGGAAGGTTTCGTTTTTCGTGGTGATGAAAAAATAGTAGAAATACAGCCCCGCAGCCTCAAAGGAAAACTCCCCGCTCCACGCCTCGTAGAGCTCGTTCTCCTCCGCCCTTTGAAGCGGCACGCAACGCACCTGCGTCACGCCGTCTTCCTGCATGATCCGCGCTTCGGCCTTGACCGCCTGACACGAAACCGGGATGTCCACCCGCAGCCGGCAGCGCTCGCCCGGAAGCAGCGTCCCGAATGGTGTTTTGAATTGTGATAGCTTGCTGTCAAATAAAATCCGCATTGCTTTCCAGTCCAGTTTTTGTTTTTCGTCCGCGCCTTCGCCTGATCCTGCGCGGCCAGCTTCCCTTCAGGCGTTTTCACCCAGCGCGCGGCGATAGAGCGCCATGTAGTCCTCCGCGCCCTTTGCCCAGCTGAAGTCCTGCGTCATATCGTGCCGCACCAGCGCCTGCCACTGCTCGGGCGCGTCATAATAAAGCGCGAGCGCCCGGTCGATGGCCGCGAGGAAGTCGTCGGCGTTATAGCTCTGGAACGTAAAGCCGCGGCCATCGCTCTCGGGGCCTTCATAGGCCGGAACCGTATCTTTGAGTCCGCCCGTCGCGTTTACGACCGGAACGGAGCCGAAGCGCATCGCCATCAGCTGCGAGAGCCCGCACGGCTCAGACTTCGACGGCATCAGATAGAGGTCTGCCCCCGCGTACACGACGTTTGCAAGGTCCGCGCTGAAGCACAGATTCACGCTCACCTGCCGCCCGAACCGCTCCTGAAGCCCCCGCAGGAACCACTCGTATTTTTCTTCGCCCGTGCCGATGACCACAAGCTGCACCCGCCGGGACATGAGCCGCTCGGCGATATAGCAGAGAAGATCAATGCCCTTGTGCCCCGCAAGACGCGTCACCATCGCAAGCATCGCCGTATCGCGGTCCTCGGGCAGTCCCAGCGTTTTTTGAAGCGCCAGCTTGTTCTGAAGCTTTCCCTCTTTGAATGTCTTTTCGTTATAATGCGCGGCCAACCCCTCCGTCGTCATGGGGTTAAAAAGCTTCGTGTCAATGCCGTTCGTAATGCCGGTAAAATCGCTGCCCCGGCTCGAGAGCACCTGCGACATGCCGTGCGCGTAATATGGATACCGCAGCTCCTGACAGTACGTCTGCGACACCGTCGACACCTGGTCGGCCGTTACGATCGCGGCCTTCATGAAGTTTGTGCAGTCATCAAAGCGAAGAACCTCGTCGCACGCTCTGGGAAGGCCGATCACATCGTAATTAAAGCTCAGATTCGCCTTGCCCTGATACTCAATATTATGGATCGTGAAGACGCTCTTCGCGTTTGGGAAGCTCTCGTGGTACTCGGTCTTGAGAAGCAGCGGAACCAGCGCCGCCTGCCAGTCATGGCAATGAATGATATCCGGCTGCAGGCCGATAAACGCCATGGACGCAAGCGCTGCCTTCGCAAAATATGCGTACCGCTCTCCATCGTCCGCGCACCCGTACACGCAGCCGCGGCAGAAATAGTGCTCGTTGTCGATAAAATAGACCTTGAGCTTCTTTCTCCGGCTCTTGAGCCGCAAAAGCCCCACGTATTCCCGCCGCCAGGCCAGCGGCACGTCGAAGTAACCGAGGAACTCCACGTCGTATTTCCCGGAATATTTGATCCGGTCATAGAACGGGATAAACACGCTCACTTCGTTATTCTTGATTTCCGATAATGCCTGCGGCAGCGCCTGCAAGACATCGCCAAGGCCGCCCGTCTTGACAAACGGGGCGGCCTCGGAAGCGACCATTGCAATTTTCATACGGTAACTCCTTTGCTGATATAAAGCGGATGCTCCGGCGTACCCTGGAGTCTGGTATCCGGTTTGACAGTAACATTTTTATCCAAAATCACATAGCGCAGCTGCGACCGCGCGCCGACCTTGCTTCCCTGCATCAGAACCGAGCTCTCCACCTGCGTATCCTCGTCCAGATCGACCTCGCGGAAAATGACCGAGTGGTTCGCGTTTCCGAAGATATGGCAGCCGTCGGCCACCAGGCAGTCGGAGGCCTGTCCATGCTCGCCAAAGAGCGTCGGCACGGAGTCTCGAACCTTCGTGTAGATCGGAAGATTCGTCCGGAACAGGCTGTGCCGCACGTCCTGGTCGAGAAGTTTCAAATTATTCTCGTAAAATTCCTGCAGGCTCTCGTTGAAGAGCGCAATATTCTGGAACGAATAGACGTTCACGGAGAGCTTTCCCTCGTTGTACTGCGGCAGCACGAAATCCCGCTCAAAATAGCACTTTCCGTGCGGCACAAGCTCCTGGATGATGTTCAGAAGCTTCTTGCGCTCGATGACGAACATGCTCATACCGGAAAGATAATCCTTCGGCGCGCAGTAGTCAACCGCCAGATCGACGACCTTTCCGCTCTCGTCTACCTTCAATGCCAGCGTCTGCGTGCGCCGTCCGTCGGCTCTTCCCGCCTTTGCTACCACTGTCAGATCACACCCGGAAGCCACATGCGCGTCAACGACCTCCGCGAAGTCGATCGCACACAGAACCGTCGTATCCGACAAAATGACATATTCCGCGTCGCTTCGCTCCAAAACCGGCAGCGCCGTTTGCAGCGCCTCGAGCTTTCCGCGGTACGCGCCCGTGTGTCCCGTTGCGTACGGCGGCAAAAATCGCACGTTTTCGCCCAGATGCAGGTCCCAGTCCTCGCAATTCGCCAGATGGTCCATCAGCGACTGGTAATTATATTTTGTGATGATGCCAATGTTCCGGATGCCGGAATTGCTCATATTCGAGAGCACGAAGTCGATCTGCCGGTAGCGCCCGCCGAACGGGATTGAGCCCGAGGTGCGCTCCCAGGTGAGGTTTCCCATCTTGCTGTCATAGATGTTCGAGAAAATAATGCCCATTGCTTCCATGTTCGCGTCCCCCTTTCATCAGACGATCGCGCCCGGCTCAATGACCGTGCCCTCGGAAATTTCCTTCTCCTTGCCGATGACGCTGATGCGCCGCTCACCGTTTTCGACGTCTCCGCCGATCTTCGCCCCCGCGCGGATAACGCAGCCCTCGGCAATGATCGCGTTGCGGATGGATGCGCCGTTTTCAATCACCACGTCCGGCATGATCACGCTGTCGATGACCTCCGCGCCCTTGCCGACCGTGCAGCCGGTCGAGATGACCGAGTGCTCGATCATGCCATAAATTTCGCAGCCGTCGGCTACAAAGCTCTCATGCAGCTCCGCCGATTTTGCAATGTAGCTTGCGGGCTTCGTCGCATTTCTGGCGTAGATCTTGTGCCCTTCCGGACCGTAGATATCGAATGCCGGGTGCTTGCCGAGCAGGTCCATGTTCGCCTCCCAGAGGCTCGAGATCGTGCCCACGTCCTTCCAGTATCCGTCAAACTGATAGGCAAACAGCCGGTGCCCGGAAGAAAGCAGCGCCGGAATAATGTTCTTGCCAAAGTCGTTTTCGCTCGTGGGGTCGGCTTCATCCGCCTCGAGGAACTCTTTCAGAACGCTCCACTTGAAGACGTAAATGCCCATCGACGCGTTCGTCGATTTCGGAACCTTGGGCTTCTCCTCAAACTCGTAGATCGAACCGTCTTCGCGCGTGTTCATAATGCCGAAGCGGGACGCCTCTTTTAAGGGCACGTCGCGCACGGCGATCGTGCAGTCCGAGTCCATGCTCTCATGGAACTTCAGCATCGCCGCGTAGTCCATCTTGTAGATATGGTCGCCCGAGAGGATGAGGACGTTATCCGGGTTGTAGCGCTGGATAAAGCCAATGTTCTGGTAGATGGCGTTCGCCGTACCCTTGTACCATTCGGAGTTCTTGCTCTTGGCGTAGGGCGGCAGCACCTGCACGCCGCCGTGCGAAGAGTTGAGGCCCCACGGCTGGCCGTTTCCGATATATTCGTTCAGCTCCAGCGGCTGATACTGCGTCAGAATACCGACGGTATCGATCTTGGAGTTGACACAGTTGGACAGCGGGAAATCAATGATCCGGTATTTGCCGCCGAAGGGAACCGCGGGCTTTGCCGTGTTCTCCGTCAGAACCATCAGGCGGCTTCCCTGACCGCCTGCCAGCAGCATCGCGACACAACGCTTTTTCTGAAATTGCATTCCTGTTTCCTCCTCTTGCGTTACGGTTTCGTTTGGGGTCTGGCGCGGTGATATCTGTAGAAGCAGACGCTCATCGGCGGGATGCGGAACAGGCCGCTCTGCGCCTGATGATGCGAGGGCTCCTTTCTGGTGCGGACAGTGATGGGCTGGAAGCCGTATCCGCCAAATTCCGTATCATCGGTATTGAGAACCGGGACATACCAGCCCTGCTTCGGAAGCCCCAGCCGGTAGTCCTCCCGGAGCACCGGGCAGAAATTGCAGACAACGACGAGCTCTCTTCCCTTCCGGTCTTTTCTCCGGAAGGCAATGATGGAGTAGTCCCGGTCGTCCGGCTCGATCCATTCATATCCGCCCCAGTCGGAGTCGTTTTCCCACAGCTCGCGGTTCTGAAGATAGAAATGGTTGAGCGTCTTCACAAAATGCTGCATCTTCTCGTGCTTCTCGTAGCCGAGCAAGAGCCAGTCGAGCCCCTGCTTGAAGTTCCATTCGATGAACTGCGCGAATTCGCTTCCCATGAAATTGAGCTTTTTGCCCGGGTGCGCCATCTGATAGGCATAGAGTACACGAAGGTTGTTGAATTTGTCGTCGTAATTGCCGGGCATTTTCCCAATCAGAGAACATTTTCCGTGCACCACCTCGTCGTGGCTCAGCGGCAGGATAAAGTTCTCGGAAAACGCGTAGGTCATGGAGAACGTGAGCGCGTTGTGGTCGCCCTTGCGATATAAGGGGTCGAGCGACATATATTGCAGCATATCGTTCATCCAGCCCATGTTCCATTTGAAGAGGAATCCCAGTCCCCCGTCGTAATCGGGCTTCGTGATGAGCGGGAACGCGGTCGACTCCTCGGCGATCATCAGAACGGAGGGGTCGCACCGGAAGGCCGCGGCGTTGAGCTGCCGCAAGAAGTCGATGGCCTCCAGATTTTCGCGCCCGCCGAAACGGTTCGGCTTGTAATTCGGGCGGTTATAATCGAGATACAGCATCGAGGCCACCGCGTCGACCCGGATGCCGTCGGCGTGAAACTGTGTGATCCAGTAGCACGCGTTTGAAATCAGGAAGGAGCGAACCTCGGGCTTGCCGTAATCATAGATCCGCGTCGTCCAGTCGGGGTGCTCGTTCATCGCGGGGTCGGAGAGCTCATAGCAGCACGTGCCGTCAAACTCAAAGAGCCCGTTTTCGTCCTTCGGAAAATGCGCCGGCACCCAGTCTAAAATCACGCCGATATCGCGCCGGTGCGCCTCGTCGATGAAATATTTGAGATCCTGCGGCGTGCCGTACCGGTGCGTCGGGGCATAGTAACACGTGATCTGATAGCCCCACGACGGGTCATAGGGATACTCCATGATCGGCAGCAGCTCAATGTGCGTGTAGCCCATATTCTTGACGTAGGGCAGCAGCTCGCCGGCCAGCTCCCGGAAGCTCAGAACGCTTCCGTCCTCGTGCCGCTTCCACGAGCCCGCGTGCACCTCATAAATGTTGACCGGTCTGCGCAAAACGTTTTCCTTTCTACGCCGGGCTCGATATAAGCTGTCGTGCCACACAAAGCCATCTTCCGCCTCAATGACACTCGCCGTATCCGGCAGCACCCCGCAGCGGTTTCCATACGGATCCGTCTTATAGATCGTCCGGCCGTCTTTTGTCTTGACGCAGAACTTATAGTGCTGACCTGCCTGCGCGAATTTCGAAAACGCCTCCCACACGCCGCAGCCGACCGGCTGCATCGGAAGGTCCTCCTCATTCCAGAAGTTGAAATCTCCCGTCACGCGAACCGACTGCGCCTGCGGCGCCCAAGTCCGGAAGACAAATCCGTTTACACCTTCGCGCACCTCCGGGTGGCACCCGAGATACCGGTACGCGTCCGCCGCACCGCTCGTGTGAAATTGCTCCAAAAACGCCTGAAACTGCTCCATAGACTGACCTCTTTCTCTTGTTTAGGGGGCATAGCCAAGCCCTGCCGACGCGCCCCCAGAAACGCAAACAGCCAACTCCCGCCTACGGGAATCGGCTGCATCAAAAGCACATAAAAAGACCCATTTGTCCAAGGCCGAACGAGCCCCGGACGCACGCCGCGCACGCGCCCTTCGATGCTCCGGTATTCCATCTCGGAAACAAAAACCGCTGCATCTGTCGTCCTCCTTGCTGCCATTGGTCTATGGTAAGATTTTACCACGTTTCAGCTCACTTCGCAAGCAGAAAATCCGCCCAAAGCTTTGTCGCTATTGCCGGTTGACGTCCCTTTTTCGTGTCCGCCTCGCAGAGTTTCGCCCCGCAGGGCGAAATAAAATGGAAATCCATGTTATCCGGCGGCTCTGCCGACCGGAAACATACCTATCACTTCGCAAGTGTGAGCTTTTCACGCAGCACGTGAAAAGCTTGCGCGCAGTCGAAGTGCATTTCCCCATAAAAAAACGGCAGCACGCTGTGCTGCCGTTTTTTATTGCGTTAGCCGAGCTCGGAGAAGTACTTGATGGTACGGACCATCTGGCTGGTGTAGGAGTTCTCGTTGTCGTACCAGGAGACGACCTGAACCTGCGTGTCGCCGTTCGGCAG
>CAKUNY010000005.1 GCA_934668605.1 uncultured Oscillospiraceae bacterium
TGAAGCCGACGGCGGACATACCGCAGGCGATGCCGACCATGTTTGCCTCGGCAATGCCGCAGTCAATG
Source organism: uncultured Oscillospiraceae bacterium (assembly GCA_934668605.1). GTDB lineage: Bacteria > Bacillota > Clostridia > Oscillospirales > Oscillospiraceae > CAG-170. Next base: position 69 of record CAKUNY010000005.1, read on the forward strand.
GCGCGCGGGGTCTTGGCCGTGAGCTTGGCGGTGTTGATGCAGCTCATCAGATCGGCGTCGAGATAAACAGCCATTTCGTCCTGCTCGAGGATTTCGGCGATGGTTTCGCCCAAAACGTTTTTGTACAGGCGGGCATCCTTTTCACCGGTATAGATCGTTTTCATCTGCGCTACCTCCTTAACCCAATGCGGCAAGCTTCGCGTGCAGTTCGCCCAGCCAGCGGTCAAATGCTTCGGCAGGCGGCGTCATGCTGTGGTTGCCCATGGTGTTTTCCACTTCTTCGATGCCCTTGCCCTTGACAGTGTTGAGAATGACGGCAATCGGCTTGTCGACAGGCTTGCGGGTCAGTACGTTTTCCAGCTGTGAGATGTCGTTGCCGTCGATGGAGACTGCCTCGAAGCCGAAGGCGCGGAACTTTTCTTCAAAATCGAATGGCTCGAGGACGTCTTTGGTGTAGCCGTCAAGCTGCTTCTTGTTGTTGTCGATGAGCCATGTGAGATTTGTGACTCTCTTGGCCGCAGTGAACATGGCGGCCTCCCAGACCTGACCCTCGTTCGCTTCGCCGTCGCCGACAATGAGGAACGTGCGGCTGTTCAAACCTTTGAGCATATCGCCATAAGCCATGCCAACGGCAAGGGATGTGCCCTGACCGAGAGAGCCTGTGGTCATATCGATGCCGGGGGTCTTGTTGCGGTCGCAGTGGCTGGGAAGGTATGTGCCGGGCTGGTTCAGCGTAACGAGGTCTTCATACGGGAAGAAGCCCTTGAGCGCGAGCGTGGCGTAGACGGCGGGGCCTGCGTGACCTTTTGAGCAGACGAGCTTGTCACGCTCCGGCCATGTGGGATTCTTGGGGTCGACGCGCATCACATTGCCGTAGAGCACGGCCAGTGCGTCTGCGATGCTGAGGCTTCCGCCGATGTGACCGAAGCCGCGCGCTTTGAGCGCCTCAATGACGCCGATGCGGATTTGCAGAGCAAAGCGCTGCAATTCTTTTTCCTTTTCCTGATTCATGCTGTTCCTCCTTAAATTCTGGCAACACCCGAAGCTCTGGCCGCCTCGGCGACCGCTTTCGCGACTGCGGGGCCGACGCGCTTGTCGAACGCCTTGGGGATGATATAATCTGCCGACAGCTCGTCGTCGGAAATGAGTTCCGCGAGCGCTTTTGCCGCCGCCATCTTCATCTCCTCGTTGATGTCGCTCGCACGCACATCAAACGCGCCGCGGAAAATGCCCGGGAACGCGAGAACGTTGTTGATCTGGTTCGGAAAATCGCTCCGGCCTGTGGACACGACAGCCGCGCCGCCCGCCTTCGCGTCGTCCGGGAAAATTTCCGGCGTCGGGTTCGCGCACGCGAAAATGATCGCGTCCTTGTTCATCGTCTTGACCATCTCGGTCGTGACCATGCCCGGCGCGGAAACGCCGATGAACACATCCGCGCCGACCAGCATGTCCGCCAGACTGCCGGACTTGTGGTCGAGATTCGTGACCTCGGCCATCTCTTCTTTGATCCAGTTGAGCCCTTCGCGTCCCTTATAGATCGCACCCTTGCGGTCGCACATCGTGATGTTCTGGAAACCTGCGGAAAGAAGCAGCTTGACGATCGAAATTGCCGCCGCGCCCGCGCCGGAGGTGACAACCTTCACGTCTTCTTTCTTCTTACCGACGACTTTGAGCGCATTCGTCAGACCTGCCAGCGTGATGACCGCTGTGCCGTGCTGATCGTCGTGGAAGATCGGAATGTCGCACTTTTCTTTTAATTTCCGCTCAATTTCGAAGCACCGGGGCGCGGAAATATCCTCGAGGTTGACGCCGCCGAAGCTGCCGGAGATCAGATACACGGCGTTCACAAATTCGTCCACATCGTGCGTCTTGACGCAAAGCGGGAACGCGTCCACATCGCCAAACGACTTAAACAGCACGCACTTGCCTTCCATGACCGGCATGCCCGCCTCGGGGCCGATGTCGCCGAGACCCAGAACCGCCGAGCCGTCGGTGATGACCGCGCAGAGGTTCCAGCGGCGCGTCAGCTCGTAGCTCTTGTCTAGGTCCTTCTGAATTTCAAGGCACGGCTGCGCCACGCCCGGCGTGTAGGCAAGGCTCAGATCGTCCTTCGTTTCGACCGGAACCGTCGCCTTCACTTCGATTTTCCCCTTCCACTCGGCATGCAGCCGAAGAGATTCTTTTGCGTAATCCATCGTGATTCTCCTTTGATTATTCGGTTACGACCGGAAGCGTGGCGCCGCCGAACGGCATTGCAAGAACCGTAGCGTCTGCGCCATATTTCTGGAAGGCTTCGTCCAACGCCCGCTGAGCGCTGGGCTGGGGATTCAGGAAAATACTGCGGACAAAATCGTCCGGCATTTCGCTGACCAGATCAATCTGCGCGTATTCGAGCACCATCGCAATGGCTGCGGCCTTGTGCCCGCCGAGCTCAAAGTGCTGATGTACCCGGTCGATCATAGAATGCGCGTCGGGAGCCTGTTTTAGCCACTGCTCAAATTTTGCGCTGCCAAGACCTTCGCTGCATGCGCCGATCAAAATGATTGTGCCGCCGTCTTTGACCGCATGCTTGGCGTTGTCGAGCGCTTTCTGCGTTTGGTAAAGGTTTGCGTCCTTCGGTGCGCCGCCCTGCGAAACGAGAACGATATCCGCGCGTGCGGGGATGGGCTTGCGGTACATCCGGTCTAAATATTTGCAGCCCACGCGGTGCGCTTGTGTAACGTCTCCCGCTACAGAATAGACGATACGCTTGTGTTCATCAAGCACAACATTCACAATATAGTCCACGCCGCAGATGGATGCGGCCTCTTCGATGTCCGCGCGGATGGGGTTTCCGACCAGATTTCCGGCGGATGCGCCGGGCTTCGTCATCATTTTGTGGTTGACCTGAATAGCTGCGGGCGTAGAAACACCGGGCATAATCGCCTTTGCGCCGCCGGAGTAGCCTGCAAAATAGTGGAACTCAATATTGCCTGTGCAGATGCGGAAATCTGCCTCCGCCACAACGCGCGTCACATCGACCGGCGTGCCGCATTTTGTGCTTCCGAGATGGACGCAGTCATCGGGGTCTGAGTCGACGCAGCGCACGCGGCTATAAACGTCCGCGCCTGCCAAGCGCCGGCGCTCCTCATCCGTGTGATGGCGGTGAGAGCCGAGGGCGAAGACAACGGTGATATCCTCGTCCCGGCAGCCGGCGGCGGAAAGCTCGTCCAGAATTGCGGGGAGAATGTCCCAACTCGGCACAGGCCGGGAAATATCGCTCGCGACAATGGCAATTTTCTGGCCGGGCTTTGCAAGCTCCCGCAGACGCGGCGCGCCGATGGGATGCTCCAGCGCACAGCGAACAGCATCAGCGCCAAGATGCTCGTGCGTCATGGGGTTTGCAAGCAGCACGTCCACGACGTTTTTGTCCGGAAGAGAGACGGTCTGCGTTCCGGTTCCGTATCCAAATTCCAGCTGCATATTACACCTCAAATTTCTGAGCGGCATGCCGCAGCGCCCTGACTACGGGTAACTCTTCTCCTGTGAGGAAGCGGATGAGCGCGCCCCCGCCGGTGCAGACATAGCCGAGTTTGTCCTTGACCTGATATTTGGCTGCCGCCGTTACGCTGTCGCCGCCGCCGACGACAGTGAAGGCCGCAGTATTGCCGAGCGCTTCAAAGACGGTTTTTGTGCCAAGCTCGGTTTCCGGCTGCTCAAAAATGCCCATGGGGCCGTTGACAAAGACGGTTTTTGCTGCGGTGATTGCGACCTCGTAGGCCTTGGCTGTTTTGCTGCCGATATCGACTGCGCAGATGTCCGGGGGGACCGCACCGACCGCGCATTCCTTCCGCGCGCCGTTTTCTACATACGCAAGATCGCTCGGGAGCAGAATCTTATCGGCGTATTTTTTGTAGATGCCGCTTGCCTTTTCAATGTACTCGCCGTAGTTGCTCTTATAAATGAAGTCCAGACTGCCCTGACCAATGCGCTCACCTTTTGCGGCCAGCAGAATATTGCCGACAAGGCCGCCCGTGAGGACGGTATCGGCAACGCCGCTTCCCAGCACGGTTTCCATCATCAGAAAAGCGTCCGAAATCTTTGAACCGCCGAGGACAAATACGCAGGGCTTTGCGGGAGACTCCATCAGCTCGGAAATGACGCAGTATTCCTTTTCGAAAAGCCTGCCCATCGCCGAGGGGAGAACCTCCTCAAAGCCGCAGAGGCTCGGCTGGTCGCGGTGCGCGGCGGCAAACGCGTCGCAGACGTAAAGATCGGCCAGCGGAGCGAGCTTTTCAACAAGGAGTGTTTTTGCCTGCTGCTCGTGCGTGAGCTGCAATTTCATCTCGAAGAGCGTCTGCTCCTCCGAGACGTAGCGGACATTGTCCAGCAGCAGGATTTCACCGTCCTTCAGAGCGCGGATCATCTGCCGCGCCGTCGGGCCGCAGACGTCGTCAATCCACTGCACCGGACGGCCGAGCAAACGTTCGAGGACCCTTGCGTGCGGGCGGGTGCAGTAAAAATTCTTGTATTCAATGTCGCTGCCCTGATGTGCCAGAAGCACGACCTTCGCGCCTTTGTCAGACAGCTCACGGATGGTCGGAACGCTTGCTTCGATGCGTGCGATGCTTTTGAGTGTATCGGCTGCGCGATCTACGGGCTGATTCAGATCGACGCGGCACAGAACCGTTTTGCCGGACACCGCAAATTCGTCCAGCGTGCGGATACCAAATCGCATGAGATTACCTCCAGAAAAAATCGGCGGGACAAGGCAAACACCTTGTCCCGCTTGGCCGGTAAGGTTTGTAGCCGTATATTAGGGAATTTATATTATAATGTATTGCTTACTTCTTGAACTTGCCGATGCCGAGATACTTGTTGGTCATGGCCGTACCTTCCTCACGCGTCAGCTGCATCTTGCAGGCGGCGCGAATGGCGTCCATGGTTTCGGGAATCGTGACGGACTCCTGCGGAATGTTGATGGCATACATGATGTCGTTGCCGGATTCGACGATCGAGTCTTCCCACAGGCCGATTTCGTACATGTCGCCGCGGCGGTTGCCGAGGTCGCGCGCATATTTAAAGAAGGAGGCGTTACCCTTAAAGCCCTCTTCGATCGTGACGGTGCGGATTCTGGGGTGCTTACGGAACGCTTCGAGCGCCATCTCCTTGGTGATCTTCTTGCCGTCTCTGGCAGTTGCGAGCACGGTGATGATGTGGCCGTGCGTGACGGGGGTATGGACGAGAATGCCGGTAGCGTTCACATGCGGCATGATGGTCATGAGGTCGACCGCTTGATGCGTCGGCGCCTTTTCCATTTGCAGGGCATTCGTCAGCCCGCGGTGATAATCGCCGGGGTCGGCCACGCGGCGGATGATGGTGATGGCGACCTTTTCGATGCCGATTTCCCGGTCGAGGCAGTCGACGGTGCGGATAAGGCCGGTGGTATTGCAGGAGGTCAGTTTCAGGTAGTTCTGGCCGACACCCTTTTCGTAGTTGGCATAGCCGTGGAAGAACACGTCTGCGACAGAGTTCTTTTCGCCGCCCTGGAAAATTGCCTTGACACCGTACTTGTCATAGTAATTTTCCTTGTTCTTCGCACCCACGCCGCCGGGAGCGGAGTCGAGCATGATGTCGACCTTCTGGCACAGCTCATCGAACGTACCGGCTACAGGAATGTCCTTCGCGTCAAAGGCGGCCTTGTCCGCGCCGTCAACGAGATACAGATTGTACTTCACGCCGTTTGCTCCGATCATGTCACGCTCACGAAGTGCCTGAAGCGAGAGCGTCGGGGCAAGGTCTGCGATGCCGACAAGCTCCATGTCCTCCTGCAGCGCAACACCGTCTGCCAATCTCTGCCCGATGGTACCATAGCCTGCGACGCCAACTCTGATTTTTTTCATGATGATAGCCTCCTGAATCATGGTTCTTTGATGTCAGTGTTTTGTAATATATCCGGCGCAGTGGTGAAACAGCGCCTCGGTTCGATTCCAATCATAGACGAAGTTCACCAAAATGTCAACAAAAATATTTCAAAAAATACTCAAAATATTTTTAAATTTTCTGACGGAAACGAAAAATGATCATATTACACAAAAAATGAAAAGAAGGATTGGCGGTTTTAACACTGTAAAAATGTAAAAAGATATTGTATAATTCATTTGTCGTTAAAAAACAACAAATAAAACAACCGAAAGATAACAGGAAAATGCTAGAAACATTGATTGCCTAAACGCGAAAATGGTTAATTTAATGGCAACAATGAGCAACTTTCCAAAATTACCAGCTGATGAAATAGAAATAATGTGGTTTTGGAAAGATAGCTAAAAAATGTCAGAAGCCTTAAAAAGTGTCAGGTTGTTAAATTGGTAAAATTGAGCATGTTTTGGTAAGCGGAGGACGCGAGCATTGAAGGTACTCGGAATTGACATTGGAAGCAGCTTCCTGAAGGCGGCGGTCATTGATCTGGATCAGGCGCTGATTGTAGATGAGCAGAAGGTAAAAGCGCCGGAGAAGACCGTATATGATGACCCGAATCTGTTTGAGGTTCCGGCAAAATACTATACGGAGTATGTTCTCGGCGCGGTCGACGAGATGGCTGCAAAATATGAGGATCTGCAGAGCGTGATTTTGTCGACGCAGATGCACGGCTTTATCTACGCTGTGCCGGGTGTGGAGGACGCTTACATTTCGTGGCAGGATATGCGGTGCCTGCACGAAACAAAGGACGGCAATTATCTCGATCGTCTTGCCAGAATTCTTCCGCGCGTGCGGATGGAGGATAACGGCGTTTACCTGAAGCCTGCGCTCGGCTGCGCGAATCTCTACGCGCTGCTCGACGAGCACCCGGAGATTCCGAGAAACGGTACGCTGTACACGCTGGGTTCATATCTGATTGCGCGCATGACGGGAAACAACTGCTGCCACGAGACGAATGCAGGCCCGCTTGGACTTCTGAACGTGCGCGAGCATTGCTGGAATGAAGATGTTTTAAATGCGCTTGGGCTCGGCGAGGTGACGCTTCCGAAGCTCGCGGAGGGAGATTACGATTGCTGCGGGTATTACAGGACCGCAAACAGAAGCATCGCGGTTTTCCCGGATTACGGCGACCAGCAGGTTGCGGTGGTCGGGTGCCTTCCCAAAAAGGGCGAGGGACTCATCAACATCGCGACGGCCAGTCAGGTCGGCATGCTGTCGGATGAATATAAGACCGGGCGCTATGAGGTAAGACCATATTTTGAAGGCACGTATCTCAGAACCATCTCCAACATGCCTGCGGGCAGAGGGCTGGACGTTCTGATCAATTTTCTCAGAGGCACTGTGAAGCTTTTGACCGGGACGGAGCTGAGCATCGGCGAGGTCTGGAAAAAGATCGACGAAGGCTTCCGGCAGCAGACCGACGGCATTGCGGTGGACATGACGTTCTACGCCACGACAGAAAAGCCGGACGGCGGCGCGATTACCGGCATCCATCAGAGTAATTTCAATGTAAACACGCTGATATCCGCAGCGTTCAGCGACATGGCGGCCACCTACAAAAAGAACCTGCTGATTTTGAACGGCGGGCAGGCGTTGACGTCGGTCGTCTGCTCGGGAGGCGTTTCATGGAAGCAGCCTGCGCTGCGTGCAGTGATCGCTCAGACGCTTGGCTGCGCGTGCAGATTATCCGCATTGGAGGATGAGGTGATGTCCGGTATGTACCGGATCGGACTTTGCTGCATGAAAAAAAGCAAGAGCATTTACGATGAACCGGAGCGCATGCTCCAGCTGCATTGATTATTTGGAGGGAAACACATTGAAACAGAAAATCCAGCAGAAACAAGTCATTTTGGGAACGATGCTCTCCGAACTTTCAACCCCGAATATTATTCGCGTCATGAAGGCCGGCGGTCTGGAATTCGTCATCATCGACGCCGAGCACGGACCGTTTGATTTGTCCCAGCTGTCTGATCTGGTCGCGGAGGCGAACCTGTGCGGCTTGCCGTGTCTGGTCAGAATTCCCGAGATCCGCAGAGAATGGATCACCAAGGTTCTGGACATGGGAGCCGACGGTATGCTCGTTCCGATGGTCAGCACGAAGGAAGATGCGGAAAAGATCGTGCGTCTTGCAAAATATCCGCCGCTTGGCTGCCGCGGCGTTTCTACCACAAGAGCGCATACCAACTATAATCCCGGCAAGCTCGGCGATTATTTCGTCGAGGCCAACAACCGCACGATCATCCTCACGCAGATTGAAACGCCGGAGGGTGTTGAAAACGCGCAGGACATCATCAATGTCGAAGGCGTGGACGCGCTGATGGTCGGTCCGTCCGATCTTTCCACCAGCTACGGCTTCCCCGGCGACGCAGACGCGCCCGTTGTGCAGGAGGCGATCGAAAAGGTGCTTGCGGCGGCAAAGGCGGCCGGAAAGACTGCGGGCTTCATTCACTCCAAGCCGGAGAAGCTCCGTAAGTGGAAAGCGCGCGGTATGACGATCTTCAGCTGCGGCAGCGAACTGAACATGATCAAAAACGGCGTAAAACGCAATGTAGAAGCGCTCTATGCGCCAGACAATAAATAATACCAAGGAGGTTTTTCACAATGTTGGATGTACGCAAGGGCAACCTCATCACCAAGCTTTGTGAAGACGTTGCGCTGCCGAAAATGTATTGGGCAGAGCAGTACTTTGACGAATCGCACATTCCGGCGGAGAAAATCCCGGAACTCGTTCGCGAGCAGCTCTCGCGTCCCGAGATTCTGGAAAAGATCAAGCCGGGCATGTCGATTGCGATCTCCAGCGGCAGCCGTGGCGTTGCCAATGTCGCGCTCGTGACGAAGAGCATTGTTCAGTTCCTCAAGGAGCGCGGTGCGGAGCCGTTCGTTTTCCCGGCAATGGGAAGCCATGGCGGCGCAACCGCCGAGGGACAGAAGCAGATTCTTGCCAGCTACGGCGTAACCGAAGAAAATGTCGGCTGCCCGATCCGCGCGACGATGGAGACGGTGCAGGTCGGCACGGTGCCGGATGAGAACAACATGCCGGTCTTCTCCGACAAATACGCGCACGCTGCAGACGGCATCATTCTGGTCGGCAGAATCAAGGCGCACACCGCGTTCAGGGGACCCTTCGAAAGCGGTCTTGTCAAGATGTCCGTTATCGGCATGGGCAAGCAGCACGGCGCGGAAACCGTCCATGAATCCGGCTTTGCCAATATGGCGAGAATCCTGCCGAAGGTTGGCCGCGTGGTCTTTGACAACAACCCGATTCTCTGCGGCGTTGGCCTCATTGAAAATGCGTTCGATGAGACATGGAAGCTTCTGGCGCTGACGCCTGATGAAATCTGGCAGCAGGAGACCGGGCTTTTGCAGGAAGCAAAGTCCAAGATGGGACATATCCTGCTCAACGATCTGGATGTTCTGGTCGTCGACAAAATCGGCAAGGACGTCAGCGGCGATGGGATGGATCCGAATGTCACCGGACGTTATGCGTGCCCGGAAACCGCCGGTGTGAGCGAAAGCGACCTGCGCGCACAGCGCATTGTCGTCCTCGGCCTGACCGAAGAGACGCACCACAACGCAAACGGTATCGGCATGGCCGACATTACAACGCGCCGCATTGTGGAGGATACGGATCTGGATATCACGTATCCCAACTCCCTGACGTCTACGGTTCTGAACATTGTCAAGATCCCGTTCATTACGGAGTGCGACCGCACGGCGGTGCAGCTCAGCATCCGTACGTGCAACATGATCGATAAGAAGAACCCGCGTATCGTGAGAATTTCTGATACCATGCATCTGGGCAAGATCCTCATTTCTGAGGCGCTTGTTCCGGAAGCCGAGAAGAACCCCAACATGAAGGTTCTCGGTCCGGCCGACGGCTGGCAGTTCAACGAAGAGGGCAACCTGTGGTAATGCGCAGCGCCCGAACCAATCTGATCTTAAGACGCGCGACGTCTCAAGATATAATAAAAAATGGAGGACAGAAAATGAAGAAAGTAATCGCATTGATGTTAGCAGTGTTCATGCTCCTGAGCATGGCGGCCTGCGCATCCAAATCCGAAAGCTCCACCCCCAGCAGTGATGCTTCCGCATCGACGACTACCAGCACGGAAACTTCCAGCACGGAAACTTCCAGCGATTCCAGCGCGGAATCCACCTCTGATGCTTCCGTCATCAAGATCGGCTGCCCGCAGCCCCTGACCGGCACCAACGCTCTGGTCGGCGAATCCGCAATGCGCGGCGCTGAACTGGCTGTTGCGGAAATCAACGCAGCAGGCGGCGTTCTGGGCCATCAGCTCGAGCTCGTCGAGTACGACGATCAGGGCTCTCCCGAAGAAGCTGTTAAGCTCGCTACCAAGCTCATCGAGGTTGACAAGGTCAACTGGATGTCCGGCTCTCTGATTTCCTCCTGCATGCTGGCCGCTGGCCCGTACTACGAGGAAGCTGGCATCATCACCATGGGCACCGGCACGTCTTCCACCTGGACGAACCAGGGCTGGAAGTACGTCTGGAGATCTTCCCCCAACGCCGGCAGCGTTATGCCCGCGATGGCGCAGTACATGAAGAACCTCGGCATCAACTCCATCTCCATCTTCCAGGGCCAGGACGACGCTTCCGCTTCCGGCGCTGAGGATATGCGCAAGGCTGCGAAGGACGCTGGCATCGAGGTCATCACCTCTGAGACCTACGTCGACGGCGACACCGACTTCTCCGGCCAGGCGATCAAGATCGTCAACAGCGGCGCTGATGCAGTGTTCACCTCCACCTACTCCGTTGCACAGGCTTCCTTTGCCAAGCAGCTGCGTCAGGCTGGCTACAAGGGTATCGTCTTCAACAAGGAGACCCTGTCCGTTGATAACGTTGCCGCTGCCGGCGACGCTGCCAACTACTACGCATTCATTTGGCCGTACGTCACCTATGCAAGCCTCGACGAGATCAGCGACAGCGACGTTCGCATGAAGGAAATGTGCGAGAGCTACTACAAGATGTTCAACGAGATGCCCTATCATGACTGCTGCTACCGCTCCTACGACTCCATCTACATTCTGAAGGCTGCGGCTGAGGCTGCCGGCTCCATCGAGTCCGACGCCATGAACGAGGCGCTCGCTACGATCAACAACTTCGACGGCCTGGCTGGCACCTATGACTTCACGCAGGGCGACATGGGCGGCATCCGCGACTACACCGCGTGGGTCATCGTTGACCAGAAGAGCACCAAGTTCGACGAGTGGCTGGCTTCCGGCGGCTACGACGCACTGATGGCTGAGATCGGCTGATTTCATCGATTTCGCAATTTCAAGCAAACAAGTTCCTGATTCCTAGCTAGAATCGATTGCGTAAGGAAAAGAGGCGGATCAAACGCCGCCTCTTTTTCCTTACCCTCCCTTGCATACTATAACCTGGAAAGGTGGCACTTGAAGAGAGTATGTTATTACAGATTTTGATTTCCGGCCTTGTCATCGGCAGTATCTACGGCCTGATTGCACTGGGCTACAGTTTGATTTATAAGGCCTCCGGTCTTATGAGCTTCATGCAGGGCGACCTGCTGACGCTCGGCGCGTTCCTCGGCTATACGCTCTACGGCGTGCTGAAGGTTCCTTTCGTTCTCACCCTCGTTCTCGTTGTCGTGTTCGTGTTTGCCGCAGGCTTCCTGATTGAACGCGGCGTCATTTCCAGACTCGTGAAAAAAGGCGTGTTGCCGATCTATACGGTTTTGGCGACGATTGCTATTTCATATATTCTGCAGAACGGCTGCATGCTGGTGTTCGGCTCTGATATGAAGGGATATCCCCAGATTTTCAAAATTGCGACGGTCACCATCTTTGGCCGCTCGTTCCAGATGGAAGCGATCCTCTGCATTGCCGCGTCGCTTCTTATCATGCTGGTGTTCAACATCTTTATGAACCACACGTCCCTCGGCACCGCGATGCGCGCCTCTGCGATGGACCCCATGGCGGCCCGTTCCTGCGGCATTGACGTCAGCTTCGCAACCGGCCTGAGCTGGGCGATTGCCGCCGGTATCGCAGCGTTCGCCGGCATGCTTATCGGTCCGGTCTACGGCGTTTACACCACCCTTGGCGCGGTCATCGGCCGTAAAGGCTTCTCCAGCGCCGTCATCGGCGGCTTCGGCAACATGCTCGGCGCGATTGTCGGCGGCCTGCTGCTGGGTATCATCGAGACGCTCCTGTCCGCCTATGTTTCTTCCGCGTACAAGGACATGATTGCCTACGCGCTGCTGCTCCTGTTCCTGTTTGTCAAGCCCACCGGCCTGTTCAACGAACGCGCGATCGCAGATTGAGGAGGTAGAACATGACAACCATTTCGAAAAAGAACAATCTTCTGAAGACGCTTGTCATCGCTGTTCTCGCAATTGCGCTGCCGTTTGTTTTCCGCTTTGTGTTTGATTGGAACTACGGCGTTCAGCTGGCATGTTTCTTCCTGCTGTATACCATCGCCATCTCCGGCTTGGATATCCTGTTCGGCCTCTCCGGCCAGATCTCTATGGGTCATGCCGCGTTTTTCGCAATCGGCGCTTACGGCTCCGTTATGATCCATGACTACGCAAAGATCCCCATTTTCTTCTCTATGATTCTTGCCGCGATTGTCGCGACTCTGATCGGCGCGGCGCTTGCCTATCCGGCCTCGAAGCTGGTTTTCCACTTCCTGTCCCTGGCTACCATTGCCTTCGGCGAGGTCGTCTACCAGTTCGTTTCTCAGTCTCCCGGCAACATCACCGGCAACTTCACCGGCAAGTTCACCGAGACCATCAGCTTCTTCGGCTATAAACTCAACAGCTTCACGAAGTATTATTTCTTCTCTTTGATTGCGGCAGTGATCTTCCTCGTTGTGAAAAATAACCTCATTCACTCCAGAGTCGGCCGCGCCCTGACGGCCATCCGCGAAAACTCCCACGCAGCGGAGGGCATGGGCGTTGACGTCCGCAAGTACAAGATCATTGCCTTCGCGGTCAGCGCTTTCTATACCGCATACGCAGGCGCGATGTATGCGCACCTCGTCCGCTACATCAGCCCCGATACGTTCGCGTACAAGCAGTCCGTCATGTTCATGACCATGCTCCTGTTCGGCGGCACGGCCTCCATTGCCGGCCCCATGAGCGGCGTTCTGGCCGTCCAGCTGCTGAACGAAGGCCTGCGTTCGGCTGAAAAGTATCAGATGTTTATCTACGGCATTCTGCTTCTGATTGTTATCGTGGTTATGCCCGGCGGCATCTCCGGTGTTGTCAGAGACACGGTGAAGTCGATCAAAGAGAAGAAGGCTGCGAAGGAACTGAAAGGAGACGACAAAAAGGTATGCTGAAGACGGAACACCTTACGCTGCAATTCGGCGGTCTCTACGCCAACAACGACGTTTCGGTGACCATTGCCGACGGCAAGGTCACGGGTCTCATCGGCCCGAACGGCGCAGGCAAAACAACTTTCTTTAACACCATCAGCGGCGTGTATCGTCCGACCTCCGGTACGGTTGAGTTTGACGGCAAGCGCATTGATGGCCTGCGGCCCTATAAAATCCACGAGCTCGGCATCGCCAGAACCTATCAGGTCATCAACCTGTTCCGCAAAATGACGGTTCTGGAAAACGTCATGGTCGGTATGCACGACCGTTTGACGCAGAATTTCTTCCAGTCTGTGCTGAAATTCGGCAGCGAGCGTAAGGAAGAAAACGAAGCGCGTGAGCGTGCGTATGAATGGCTGAAGTTTGTCGGTCTGGAAGACCGCGCGTATGACGCGGCTGGTTCGCTTGCCTACGGCGAGCAGCGCCGTCTGGAGATCGTCCGCGGTCTGGCCTCCAATCCGAAGCTGATTCTGCTTGACGAGCCGGCCGCCGGCATGAACTCGACGGAAAAGGTCGAACTCAATGAGCTCATGCGGCAGATTCTCGCCAAGGGCGTTTCCATTATGCTCATCGAGCACGACATGAAGCTCGTCATGAACATCACAGATTACATCTACGTTCTTAACTACGGCAAGCTCCTTGCACAGGGCGTGCCGGAGGAAGTGCAGAATAACCCCGATGTGATCGCGGCGTATCTGGGAGGGGAATAAATATGGCGTTGCTTGAAGTAAAAGACCTGCACTACTACTATGGTAACATTCACGTGGTGAAAGGCATCGACCTGAAGGTCGAAGAAGGCGAAATCGTGACCCTCATCGGCGCAAACGGCGCCGGTAAGACGACGACCATGAAGACCATTTCGGGTCTTCTGCCTGCGTCCGGTATCCACAGCGGTGAAATCCTCTACAAGGGAAAGAACATTGCGAAGATGCCCGGCCATCGCGTGCTGCGCCTCGGCATTGCACAGTGTCTCGAAGGCCGTCATGTCTTCTCGAAGCTTTCTGTCGCAGAGAACCTCGAGGCGGGCGCTTACACGAGAAGAAATAAAAAGGAGATTGACTCCGACATCAAGGCGATGTATGAGATGTTCCCGCGCCTGCTCGAGCGCAAAGAGCAGATGGCTGGCACGCTCTCCGGCGGCGAACAGCAGATGCTTGCCATCGCACGCGCGATGATGTCCCGGCCGGATCTGCTGCTGCTCGATGAGCCGTCGCTGGGTCTTGCACCGATTATCATCCATCAGATATTTGAGTACGTCAAGAAGATCCGCGAGCAGGGTACGACGGTCATGTTCGTCGAGCAGAACTCGAAGATCGCGCTGAGCGTCGCCGACCATGGCTACGTGATGCAGACGGGCGAGATCATCCTGCATGACAAGTGCAGTGATCTGATGGCGAACCCGGAGGTTCAGAAAGCATATCTTGGTATTACCTGATTGAGACGGTTTTGGATTGGAGTGACACAATATGAAGGTTTTAATTGCAGATAAAGTGTCGGAGAGCGGCCTGAACTTGCTCCGCGAGCAGGGCTATGAGCTCGTTTTCGCCCCGGACAAGAGCAAGGAAACGCTCAAGAATTTGATTCAGGACTGTGACGCTGTTTTCTCGGCTACCACGTTTTTCGATGAAGAAATCCTCAGCGCAGGCAAGAAGCTTCAGGTCGTCGGCAAGCACGGCGTTGGCATTGACAACGTCGTGAGCGCCGAAACGGCAACGAAGCTCGGCATTTATGTCGTGCGTACGCCGCTGGCCAACATGAACTCTGTCGCTGAGCATACCATGACAGCGATTCTCGCGCTCACCAAGCACTGCGTTGAAATGGACAAGGCCATGCGCGAATATGTGCCTGCCTATGGTGCAAAGCACCCTGCGGGCATGAGCGAGCTCGAGGCCTTTGAAGGAGCGCCGGCTATGTGTGTGCGCAGCGAGGTCGGCGGCAAGAAGCTCGGCATTATCGGCCTTGGCAACATCGGCAAGTCCCTTGCCAAGAAGGCCGCCTGCGGCTTCGATATGGAGATCATCGGCTTTGACCCCTTTGTCGACAAGGAAAAGCTCATGGAGCAGTATCCCTACATCACAGTTGTCGACGACGCGGACGAAATATTCAAGACCTGCGACTACGTGAGCCTGCATCTGGCGGCCTGCGAGGCAAACAACAACTTCGTCGACGCGCGCAGACTCTCGCTTATGAAGCCGACCGCATACCTCATCAATTTCTCCCGCGGCTCGAACGTCAATGAGACGGAGCTCTGCAAGGCGCTGGAGGACAAGACGATTGC
Source organism: uncultured Oscillospiraceae bacterium (assembly GCA_934668605.1). Taxonomy (GTDB): domain Bacteria; phylum Bacillota; class Clostridia; order Oscillospirales; family Oscillospiraceae; genus CAG-170. Next base: position 15,658 of record CAKUNY010000005.1, read on the forward strand.
CGGTGCGGCGCTCGACGTATACGCGGACGAGGCGCACTTCGGCGACAATCCGCTTCTGAAGCTGGATAGTGTCCTTCTTTCTCCGCACTGCTCGGCGCTGACCGTCGAGGCGATGGACCGCATGAGCTATCAGGGCTGCCAGGGCATTGTTGAGATCCTCAGCGGCAAAAAGCCGACATGGGGCGTCAACTACGAGGAAGTCCACAAGATGAAGAACGCCTGACACTGTACCTTTTTGGAGGTCTAGATGAATAAATTACTCAAACTCAATCCGGTCGACGAGGTTGCCGTTGCGCTTCAGGATATCAAAGCGGGCGAGCAGCTGGAAATCGACGGACAGAAGCTGGTCGCGAAGGACGACATTCTTCACGGACACAAAATCGCGCTTGTTCCGATCGCCAATGGCGCGCCCGTCATCAAGTACGGCTTCCCCATCGGCAAAGCGACAGCGGATATTGCGGTCGGTGAGCATGTACACATCCACAACATGCACACCAATATGAAGGACCATGAGCACTATGAATATCACCCAGATATCCGTCCGCTCAAGCAGGTTCTGCCCGAAACCTTCCGCGGCTATGTGAGAAAAGACGGCAGAGCCGCCATCCGCAACGAGGTCTGGATCATCCCCGGCGTTGGCTGTGTGGGCGACCTCTCCAGCCGTCTGGCAAGAGAGAACCAGCATTTGGTTGAAAAGTACGGTCTGGATGGCCTGTATGCTTTCCCGCATCCGTTCGGATGCAGTCAGGTCGGTGAGGATAATCTCATGACCCGCCGCCTGCTCGCCACGCTTGTGAACCATCCGAACGCCGGCGGTGTTCTGGTCGTGAGCCTCGGGTGTGAAAATAACGTGCCGAAGGACTTCCAGCAGGCGATCATCGACATCGCGGGCGACAGCTGGGATCCCGACCGTGTGAAGTTCATGATCTGCCAGGACGTTGAAGACGAAATTGCCGAGGGCGGCAAGCTTCTCGAGCAGGTTGCGGAATATGCTTCGCAGTTCCACCGCGAGGACGTCTCCGTCACCGAACTCGTGCTGGGCATGAAGTGCGGCGGATCGGACGGCCTGTCCGGCATTACCGCGAATCCTGTTCTCGGCGCGCTGGGCGATATGCTCGTAGCAAGAGGCGGCAGTTCGATGATCACCGAGGTGCCCGAGATGTTCGGCGCGGAAAATCTTCTGATGAACCGCTGTGTGAGCCGGGAGGTCTTTGACCACGCGGCCACGATGCTCAACGAATACAAGGACTACTTCATCAAAAACGGCCAGCCTGTTTATTCAAATCCGGCGCCCGGCAACTATGAGGGCGGCATCAGCTCGCTGGAAGACAAGAGTCTCGGCTGCGTGCAAAAAGGCGGCGTTGCGCCCATCAGCGACGTGATCGACTACGCCCATCAGATCCGCAAGCATGGCTTTACACTTCTCGGCGGCCCCGGAAGCGATCTTGTTTCGGCGACGAACCTCACAGCCGCCGGCGCGCACATTGTCCTCTTTACAACCGGACGTGGCACGCCCTACAGCACGGCCGCTCCCACGGTGAAGCTTTCGACGAACACGCCGATGTATAACATGAAGAGCAACTGGATTGACTTCAACGCCGGACGCGTTGCAGACGGCGAGCTTACCATCCAGCAGGCTGCGGAGGAGCTTTATCAGTATATTCTGAAGCTTGCCTCGGGCGAGATCAAGACCCGCGGCGAGGAAATGGGCTATCGGAAAATCGCTATTTTCAAAAATGGCGTTATTGTTTAAGATTTCGAGGTAACGTTCTTATGGATATGATGAAGTGCATTTCTATTACAAAGCCCTGTAAGTTCGGCGCTGACCGAAAGCTGGAAGAGCCGGCCTTGGTGGAGATCATCGAGCGGCCCGTTCCGACCCTGAAGCCCGGACATGCGATTATCCGCACGCTCTACGGCGGCGTCTGCGGCTCCGACATCGGTACGTATTTGGGCGCGTTCCTGTACGCAAAGTATCCCCAGATTCCGGGGCATGAGTACGCGGGCGAAATCATTGACATTGACGAAAATTACGAGTATGGCCTGAAAAAAGGCATGATCGTTACCATCAACCCCTACTACAATTGCGGCAAATGCTACACCTGCCGTCATGGCTTTGTCAACTGCTGCCCGGACAACCAGACCATGGGATGCAGCATCCGCGACGGCGCGTTCTGCCAGTACATCTCGATGCCCCTCGAACGCATCTATGACGGCAAAGGCATGAAGCCCAGAACGCTGGCGCTCATCGAGCCGTTCTGTATCAGCTATCATGCTGTCAAGCGCGCGAACATCCAGCCGGGAGAAAAGGTTCTCGTCGTCGGTGCTGGCACGATCGGCTATCTTGCCGGCGCGGCTGCAAAAATGCTGGGCGCGGAGGTCTACATGGCCGATATCGCCCCCGATAAACTGGAAAGCGCAAAGGAAAAGCTCGGTCTTGCCGGTACGATTGTCAACAAGGATCAGGAAACATTCATGCATGCGGTGGAAGCGTTCACCGACGGCGCGGGCTTTGACGTCTGCTTTGAGGCAGTCGGATTCCCGTCTACCGTGCAGAACTGCATTGACGCTGTTACCTACCATGGCCGCGTCGTGATCATCGGCGTGGGCAAGCAAAGTATGGACTTCTTCTACCCGATCATCCAGAAGAAGGAACTGTGCATCATGGGCAGCCGCAACTCGGAAAAGTCCGACTTCCTCGAGCTCATCGACTATGTCAACGCTGGAAAATTTGACCTAGAGAGCGTTGTTTCCGCGGAATACAGCTACCTCGACGCACCTACTGCCTTCTCGGAGATCGTGAAAAATCGCGGCAACCACCTCAAGAGTGTGTTCCGCTTTGACTAAGCCGCATTTCGGCTTGGGAGGATACAACTGCATATGAAACAATTATCCTATAAAACCCTGCGTGAGATGAACTTTGACGGCTATCTGCTGCCGGAAGGGAAGGAATGCGTGCTGCAATTCGGAGAGGGCAACTTCCTGCGTGCGTTTGTCGACTACTTCTTTGATCTTGCCAACGAGCGTGTTGGCTTTGGCGGCAAGGTCGTCGTCTTCCAGCCCATTCGCGCCGGACGCGCGAAGGAGCTCAACGAGCAGGATGGACTCTATACAGTCTATCTGCGCGGCTTGGAAGGCGGCAGAGAGGTTGTGGAAAAGCGTGTCGTCAGCAGCATCAGCAAGGTTTACAATCCCTATGAGCATTACGATGTTCTGATGCAGTACGCGGCGAGCCCGGATATCCGCTTTGTGGTCAGCAACACGACCGAGGCCGGTATCGCCTACGACCCTGCGTGCCGGTTTGAAGACAAGCCCGCGGAGACCTTCCCCGGCAAGGTGACGCAGCTTCTTTATGAGCGCTACATGAAGCTCGGCAAGGAACATGCGCCCGGCGTGGTGTTTTTGTCCGTGGAGCTCATCGACCATAACGGCGCAGAGCTTCGCCGCTGCGTGAACTGCTATATCGACCAGTGGAACCTCGGCGATGCGTTCCGCAAATGGGTCAACGAGAAGAACCTCTTCTGCACAACGATGGTAGACCGGATTGTCACCGGCTACCCGTTCGCAGAGGCGGACAAGCTGACGCAGGAAAACGGATATTTGGACAAGAACCTCGATACCGGCGAAATTTTTGCCATCTGGTACATTGAAGGCCCGCAGGAGCTGGCGGACGAGCTGCCGTTCAAAAAGGCAGATTTGCCTGTGGTAGTCTGCGACGACTGCCGCCCGTTCAAGCAGCGCAAGGTGCGGATTCTCAACGGCGTGCAGACAACGATGGTTCTGGCGAACTATCTGGCCGGCTACGATATCATGCGCTTTGCGCTTGAGGACGAGGCGATTCTCCGCTTCGCGCGCAAGGCCGTCTACGATGAAATTTTGCAGACGCTTCCCTACGCAGACGACTTCCGGTTCACGCAGGAGGAACTCAAGCAGTACGCCGACGTGATCTTCGACCGCCTGCATAATCCATTCATCGACCATCGTCTCATGGCGATTTCGCTGAACACCACCTCGAAGTGGAAATCCCGCGTGCTTCCGTCGCTGCTGGCTTACCAGAAGAAGAACGGCGTCGTGCCTGACTGCCTGACGCTTGGCTTCGCGGCCTATATCAAGTTCTACCACGGCTGCGAGCTGACCGAGCAGGGCATGACCAATTACAGAGACGGCAAGCCCTACACAGTAAATGACGACCGCAAGGTGCTGGAGTTCTTTGTCGAGCACAAGGACGATACACTTGAGCAGCTGGCGGAGGCCGTCTGTGCAAGAACCGATTGGTGGGACATGGATCTTCGCACGGTGCCGACCTTCCTTGACAAGATCAAGGAGGATCTGGCGCGGATCGAAAATGAAGGTATGCACAAGGCGATCGAACTCGCCGCACGGTAAAGGAGAGAGCACCATGATCGTGACGAGTACAAATCTGGCCGGCCGGTATGATATGAATTCAGCGGATTTTCAGGCGGCCTACGCGTTTTTGCAGAGAAGCGATTTGAAGGAGCTTCCGGACGGTGAAGTGAAAGTTTCGGATACCGTTCGGGCCTTTGTCCAGAGCTACACCTCGAAGCCTCTGAACGAGTGCCGCTTTGAGACGCACGACCGCTTCTTCGATATCCAATATATCCTCGAGGGCGAGGAGAAGTTTGGCATTGCGAAGCGGCTCTGGCTCAAGCCAACGGGCGCGTATTCCGCGGAGAAAGACATCACATTCTACGAGCAGCCCGTAAAGTACACCTTGCTCGACCTGTGCGAAGGCGACTATGTGGTCGTCGCACCGGAGGAGGCGCATGCACCGAAGGTCTGTGCATATGAGCCTGCACCTGTCCGTAAAATCGTCATCAAGGTACCTGTGGCATAAGCGTACCGGTTGAAAGAGGAAACCAATATGGACTTTTTAACGTATTTGCAGGAGCATCTGCACGCGCGCGTGTTTCCGGCCTCCTATGAAAAAACGGCAAAAGGCGAAGCCTGTATGATCCGCAAGGACGAAAAGACGCTTTTGGCGGTAAACGGCGAGCTTGGAAAGCTGTTCCACGGCGAAAGCTGCGGCAACACGGTGCTTTGCCCGACAGACCATGCAAATCGCCTTGTGCTGAACGAACTGTTCTCCTACACCAAGCCGACGGCGTTCGGCCGGAAAACGCCGACGTTCGGATTTGGCGACCGCTTGGGCTATGCCAACCCCGCGCAGGTCCGCGCGATTGAAAAGACGGCGATTCGACCGGTGCTTGCGCAGCAGAGCCTTCGCGAGCTGACGCTGACAGGCAGAACGAATGTTGAGGTCATCGACGTTGCAGCGTGGGCGGTGTTCCGCGAGGGCTACAAGCTTGGCTTTGCCAGCGACGGCGACCATCTGAAAACGATAGATGAGATTGCCTCTGCGCTCAAAGACGGCTGCACGATGATTACGCTTGACTGTTCGCTGGTTCTAAACCAGACGGAGGTCAAGGGCGAGAAGCTGGCAGAATCGTTTGAGACGCTAAAACCTGAGCAGCAGAAGGCTCTTACCGAGCGATACCTTGACTCGAAGGAGCCGGAGAGCTTTGGTTTGCACTTCACGAAGCAGTCTGTCTTCGAGCTCTATCGCGTCTATGCCGGTGCGCTGGCTTTGATTCACAACGTGTATTTTGAGCTGCTTGTCACTGCCGGCCGTCCGATAGACTTTGAGGTTTCGCTCGATGAGACGGTCGAGACGACCTCTCCAGAGGCGCACTACTTTGTGGCGCGCGAGATGGAGGAGATGGGCGTTGCGGCGACGAGCGTCGCGCCGAAGTTTGTCGGCGAGTTTCAGAAGGCCATTGACTACATCGGAGACATCGAAGAGCTGAAGGCGACCCTTGCAGTCCACGCGAAGCTGGCTGACCGCTTTGGATACAAGCTGAGCCTGCACTCGGCGAGCGAAAAATATTCGGTGCTGCCGCTGATCGCGAAGGCAACGAACGGCCGGTTCCATATCAAGACCTCCGGCACCAGCTGGCTGGAGGTGGTCGAGACGATCTCCAAGCATGCCCCCGCGCTGTATCGTAGGATGCACGAGGTCGCGCTCGAGACCATCGATGAAGCGCGCAGGTTCTATGTCGTCCATTGCGACACGTCCAATGTCCGGCCCCTGAGCGAGACGACAGACGCGCAGCTTCCGGAATATCTGGAGCTTGGCAACAACGACGCAAGGCAGCTGATGCACATCACCTACGGCTTCATTCTGGAGCGGCCGGAGCTGAAAAAGCAGATCCTTCAGTTCCTCGACGATCATTTTGATCTGTATGAAAAGGAAGCGGAGGAGCTTTACGACCGTCACCTGACGCTGCTGTAATGTTACGGCAGATGCGCAGCAGATAACAGGCAGCCGTTTTCCTTTGGGCGCAGACTGCGCTGCACCCGGGGGGGACTGAAACGTAAAAGCGGCTGCCTCAAAACAAGGTCTTGAGGCAGCCGCACGTATTTCATTGAAGGTTAATTGAAGGACTCAGCGGCTGATTGCGCCGATGGCGACGCGAATGCCGACTTCCTTGATTTGCCGCATCTGCGACTGAACCTGTTCGACAAGTCCCGGGATCTGAGACAGGTCGCGGCCTTCCCAGAGTGCGGTGTTGGAAAGCGCTTTTTGCACGGCGGTGTCTGCGTCGCGGTCTTTCCAGGCCTCGCAGAAGAATGCCATGTTCTCTTCAGTGTCGCGCACCAGATACGTCGAGCCGTCTTCGCGATGCCCCATGTAGCCATCTTCCGTCTTTTCAATATCATAGAAGCGGATGAGGGCGGTCAGACCGAAGACAACGTGGCTGGGAAGCGTGCCAAAACGATCGAGATAGGCCAGCATCGTCGGCAAGCAGCGTGCGTTGAACTTCGAGACGGAGTTGAGCGAGATGTCGAGCAGACGGTGCTGGATGTAGGGATTCGAGAAACGCTCCATGACGGCAGATGCAAACGATGCGAGCACCGACTGCGGAAGATCGAGCGTCGGCAGCGTGTCATTGAAGAGGTACTGCGTCAAAAACGAATGGAACAGCGGATCGCGCATGAAATCGCACACGGTCTCGTGTCCTGCGACGCACGCGGCAAGGCATGTTGCGGTATGGCCGCCATTGAGCAGGCGAACCTTGCGCTGCTTGTAGGGAGTGACGTTGTCCGTCCAGATGATGTTGCCCTTGCCCTTGTCAAGCGGCAGAACCTTCTGCCATTTCTCATCAGCCTCGATGACCCAGAGGTCAAACGGTTCGCAGGTTACGAGCAGGTTGTCGCGGTAGCCGAGCTTCTGGTCGTACAGAGAAATCTGATCGCGGGGGAAGCCGGTGACAATGCGGTCGACAAGGGTGTTGGAAAAATGGTTTGCCTCATCCAGCCACTTTGCGAAGCCCTCTTCCAGAGCCCAGTCGCGCACGTGCTGGAGGACGATATTGCGAAGCTTCGTGCCGTTGTCGTCGATGAGTTCGCAAGGCAGAATCAGAAGTCCGCGATTCACATCGCCGCCGAACGCCTTGTAGCGCTCATAAAGGAAGGCGGTCAGCTTTGCGGGGTAAGAGAGCTGCGGCGTTCCGTCATACACGGCGTTTGCGTCATAAGCGATTCCGGCCTCCGTGGTATTGGAGATGATAACCTGAAGATCTTCGCTTCTGGCAAGAGCGAGAAACGCTTCATAATCGGCGTAGGGGTTGATGCAGCGGGAGACCGACGTGACAAGGTCAATGGTCTCAGTGGGCTTGCCATCCACAAGGCCGCGCATTGCAACATTGTACAGACAGTTCTGTTCGGCAAATCGCTCGATGTGTCCGCGCGGTGTGGGCTGGCAGAGGACGATGCTTCCTTCGTAGCTGCCGTTTTCATTGATGCTGTTGATCATCCAGTCTGCAAAGGCGCGGAGAAAATTACCCTCGCCGATCTGCAAGATCCGTTCCGGATGGTTGTTGTGCAAGGCTGACCCGGCGTGCTGTACAATGGAATCCATAACCAAAACTCCTTTACTGAGGTGATTTTAAATACTTCTTGACATTATACCACAGCATGTTGTAAAAAGATATAAAGAATTCAAAAAAATTTAAAAACCGGGAAATCGCTCAAGAATTCCGGCTGAATTTCGAGAAAATCTTGGCAGAAGTCCAAGAACTCCGATGCGAAGCAGCATGGCGCTCCGTGCATGGCGCACGAAAGCCGGAATCCGGAATTTTTTGGACAAAAGTACTATTTATAGGACGCGGCGTATCTGTGCCGCAGAACAAGGAGGATACGAAAATGAACACAATGGAAAGAATGGCTGCCTCCGTGGTTGTACCGGTCGTCGTTCTGGAAGACGCGAAGGACGCTGTCCCCACCGCGCGGGCAATGGCTGCCGGCGGCGTAGACGTCATGGAAATCACCTTCCGCACCGCGGCGGCGGCGGACTCTATCAAGGCTGTCAGCGCCGAGTGCCCCGAGGTTTTGGTCGGCGCGGGCACGGTTGTGACGCTCGAGCAGTGCAAGACGGCAGTTGCATGCGGCGCGAAGTTCATCGTAGCTCCCGGCTTTGACGAGGAGGTTGTCCGCTGGTGCGTGGAAAACAATATTCCGGTGCTTCCCGGCTGCGTGACCCCGACGGAAATTATGGCCGCGATGAAGTTGGGACTTCACGTTGTGAAGTTCTTCCCGGCAGGCGTCTATGGCGGTCTGAAAGCTATGAAGGCGCTCTCCGGCCCGTTTGGCTCGGTGAAGTTTGTTCCCACGGGCGGAGTCAACAGCGAGAACATCGCCGAGTATGTGGCGGCGCCCTTTATCCAAGCCGTTGGAGGCAGCTGGATCTGCCCGAAGGCCGATATCGCAGCCGGTAATTTTGATAAGATCACCGCGCTCTGCAAGGAAGCAAGAGCTGCTGCCGGCAAATAAATGAAGATTTAAGAAAGAAAACGAGAATTGACATGGATATTACGGCGCTGGAACTGAAAATGGTGGTGCTTTTTTTCAGCATCATGGTGGGCTACATCGCGGCCAAAGTCGGCGTGCTGACGCTGGAGGGAAATAAGACGCTTTCAAAACTGCTGGTCAATGTGACGAGTCCGCTTCTGATTCTGTCTTCCGTCTTTAAGGGAGAGCACGCGCTGACGAACGCGGAGGTCTTTTTTCTGACGGTTCTGATTCTGTGCTGCTACGCATGCACGATTCCGCTGAGCTTTCTGATTCCAAAGCTCCTGCGTGTACCGAGAAAGGATGCGAACCTCTACCGGTTCATGTTTATTTTCTCAAATATTGGATTTATCGGCTATCCGGTCGTTTCATCGCTGTTTGGAGCCGGCGCCATTTTCTATGTTTCCCTGTTTGTCCTGTTCTTTCAGGTTTTCTGCTACAGCTACGGTGTAAGCCTTGTCTCTGGTGCGCCGAAGTTCCGGTTCCGGTGGAGCGTATTCAAGCAGCCTTGCCTGATTGCGGCGCTGTTTTCCTACGTGTTCTATATTTCCGGGCTCAAGGTGCCGACGATTGTTTATGACGCGACAGCCTATGTCGGAAACCTTACAAGCCCGCTTGCAATGCTGGTCATCGGCTGCTCGCTGGCGCAGATGGAGCTTCGCAAGGTCGTCAGCAACTGGCGGATCTATATTCTGTGCGTGCTGAAAATGATCGTGCTGCCGCTTATTATGTACAGCGTGCTGCATCTGGTGATCACGAACGAGCTGATGCTGGGCGTAACGATGGTTGTTCTGTGCATGCCGGTTGCGACGAATACGACGCTTGTATGCTACGAGTATGGCAGCGACGCGTCTTTGGCCTCCACAGGCATCTTCATCAGCACGGTTCTGAGTCTTTTCACAATTCCGCTTATTATGAAGCTGCTGTTTGCATAAACGGCGGCAGAAAGGAAAAAATTATGAGAGTTGTTACGTTTGGCGAAATCATGCTTCGCCTGAAGTCTCCCGGACATGAGCGCTTTTTCCAGAGCCCGATGCTGGAAGCCACCTTTGGCGGCGGCGAAGCAAACGTGGCGGTGAGCCTCGCAAACTACGGCATGCAGGCCGATTTCGTGACTGTTCTTCCGAAGAATGATATTGCCGAGGCCTGCCTGCGCGAGCTGCGCTATTTTGGTGTGGGTACTGACAAGATCGTCCGCGGCGAAGGACGTGTTGGTATCTACTATCTGGAAGCCGGCGCGAACCAGCTGCCGAGCAAGGTCGTCTATGACCGCGCATACTCTGCGATCGCGCTTGCGAAGCCCGGAGACATTGACTGGAACAAGGTCTATGACGGCGTGGACTGGTTCCATATTTCCGGCATTACCCCCGCGATTTCCGAGAGCGCAATGGAGCTCTCGCTCGAGGCTGTGAAGGAAGCGAAGAAGCATGGCGTGACGGTTTCCTGCGACCTCAACTACCGCAAGAACCTCTGGAAATACGGCAAGAAAGCCAGCAAAGTCATGCGCGAGATCGCGAACTATGTCGACGTTGCCATTGCCAACGAGGAGGATGTGCAGAAGTCTCTGGAAATCACGACGGACGTGAACGTGGAGTCCGGCGAGCTTGACCGCGAGAAGTATAAGGCGCTTGGCAGCAAGGTTCTTGAAACCTACCCCAACATGAAGATGATTGCCATCACGCTGCGTGAGAGTCATTCGGCCGATTGGAACGGCTGGGCGGCCTGCCTCAATGACGGCAAGAATTTCTACGTCTCCAAAAAGTATGAAATCCGTAACATCATCGACCGCGTGGGCGGCGGAGACTCGTTTGCGGGCGGTCTTATTTATGGCCTGAATACCTATGAGGACAAGCAGCAGGCGCTTGAGTTTGCTGTGGCGGCCTCCTGCCTGAAGCATTCGATCCTCGGCGACTTCAACCGCGTGGGCGCGTCCGACGTGGAAAAGCTGATGGGCGGCGACGGCACGGGTCGTGTCCAGCGGTAAAATACGCATCAGAAGGCCGAAGTCTTCAAAAAAATGAATTTTGCGGGGCGGCATGGCGGATTGCCATGCCGCCCCGTTCCTGATCGCACCAAAGACAAGCGCGGACAGCGGGAAGAACCCGTACTGTCCGCGCGGCTGCATTTACTTTTTCCAGTGCTTCAGCTCCGGTACGACGGCCTGCATGTGCGCGCGCACCTGTTCCTTCGGCCAAGCCTCGCTGGCCATGTGCTCTGTGCAAAAATCGATCAGCTCTTCTGCGCTGGTATACTTGAATTCGCCGCCCGTGTAGCACCATTTGCAATAGTCTTCGTTAAAAGTGCCGTCCGTTTCGCGGCTGATCGTCTCATCCGCAAGCGGCATGCCGCAGCACTGGCAGATGAGCTGCCGGGGCGCGCCGAGCAGGGTGTTGATCGAAACATCGTAAAGCTTGGATAAAAGTTTGAGCGTTTCCGTATTCGGTGTCGTTTCTCCGGTTTCCCAGCGGGAGACGGCCTGCCGGGTCACGAAAACCTGTTCGGCCAGCTGCTCCTGCGAAAGTCCCTTCTGTGTTCTGAGCTGTAATAAAATATCCTTGGTTTCCATAGCCATCATCTCCTCGGGAACATCGTAACATACTGCGGAGCGTAAGACAAGCAACGCGCTGTTGCGCGCCGCAAAGACCTGCTCATTCACCGGAAAAGCTTTTGCAGTAGGGCGCGAGGCAGCAGCGCTCGCACTGCGGCCGGCGCGCGGCGCATACGGCTCTTCCGTGCAGCACCAGACGGTGGCAGAAATCAGACGATTCCTCGGGCGGCAGGATCGCGCGCAGCTGCGTCTCGACCTTCGCCGGGTCTTTTCC
>CAKUNY010000006.1 GCA_934668605.1 uncultured Oscillospiraceae bacterium
GCCGACGGCGTGCTTCCCAGAAAGACCTTCTCCATGGGTCACAGCCGTGAAAAGAGATATTATCTGGAAGGCAGAAAGATCAAGTAATGGTTACGATTTCAGAAGGCGCGTTTGCCAAGGTCAATCTGACGCTGGACGTGCTTGACAAGCGTGAGGACGGCTATCACAACATCAAGTCCGTCATGCAGACGATTTCTCTGCACGACGACGTAACGGTCGACATCGGAACAAACGCGCCGTGGCAGGTGCACTGCTACCGTGAGGTGCTCGATGAGACCGACCGCGAGAACCCGATTACGACGCTTGTGACAGAAGGCTATCCGCAGAACGAGGAAAACCTCGTCTGGAAGGCGGCCAAGGCCTATTATGAGGCGACGAAGCTTCCCGAAGAGGGCTTGGAGATCTTCATCAGCAAGCGCATTCCGATGCAGGCGGGTCTTGCCGGCGGAAGCGCGGACGCGGCGGCGGTTTTGCGCGTGCTCAACAAGCACTATGGGCATCCGCTTTCCATGCCGGCGCTCTGCGAGCTGGGAAGCACGATCGGAAGCGATGTGCCGTTCTGCGTGATGCAGGGGACGGTGCTCGTCGAGGGCACGGGCAATCAGCTCACAAAGCTTCCCGACGCGCCGGAAATGTTCTTTGCCGTCTGCAAGCCGGAGTTCTCGGTGTCTACGCCGGAGCTTTACGCAAAGCTCGACGAGACGTTCATCGAAAAGCGGCCGGATCATAAGGCGATGATCTCGAATCTTCAAAAGGGCGAGCTTCTCGGCATTGGCGGCAGCCTGTGCAACGTCTTTGAGCCGATCGTCCTCAAGGAGCACTTTGATATCAACTACATCCGCTCGATGATGATCACCTACGGCGCGTATGGCGCGCAGATGACGGGCTCGGGCTCGGCAGTGTTCGGGATTTACGACTCGTTCGAGTACGCGACCGTTGCGTGCACGATGCTGAAAGACAAGTACACGCAGGTTTTCCTGGCCAAAAACGTATAAAATTTGAAACATCCGTCTAAGCTTTGGGTATCTCGAGGCTTAGGCGGTGTTTTTTATGAAGAAACGATACATAACGGCGGCGATCTCTGTTTTCGCGGCGCTTTCCATGTGCCTGTGCGCGGTTTCGCAGACAAAACAGCAGAAACTGGCTCAAAAGCTCATCCGGCTGCATGTGGTGGCGAACTCAGATACGCAGGAGGATCAACGCGTGAAGCTTTTGGTGCGCGACGCAGTCCTTTGCGCGGCAGCGGACGCGTTGGAAGGGGAACATGACCCGGAGGCGGCGCTGCGAAAAAACCTTTCTGCCATCGAACGGGCAGCAAATGAAACGCTTGCGTCGCTTGGAAGCGGGGACACGGCGAAGGTCAGCTTCAAGCGGGAGCTTTTCCCGACGCGAGAGTATGAAACGTTCCGCCTGCCCGCCGGGGTCTACCGGTCGCTGCGGGTCACGATCGGCGCGGGCGAAGGGCACAACTGGTGGTGCGTGGTTTTTCCGGCGCTGTGTCTTCCCGCGAACGCAGAGGATTTTGAAATGGTCTGCGAGGCGGCGGGCTTTACAGAGGAAGAAATTTCTGTTCTGACGGAGGAGTCCGGCGAAATTGAGGTGGAGTTCAAAACGCTGGAATTGCTCGGAAAACTCAAAAAAATCTTCCTGGACGCGTAAGCGTCCTTTTTTTTACCCACCCGACCTGTTATAATGAAAAAACAGAAAAACAGAATGGAAGGAGGGGCGCGGATGCTGACACTGTTGCTGGGAGAAGACCGGCAGGCGGGATTGAGCGAGATCATCGATACCGTCTGCCGGCGCGCGGAGAACGGGGAGGAAAACCAGATTCTCATCGTGCCCGAGCAGTATTCCTTTGCGGCCGAGCGGATGCTTTGCCAAAGGGGCGGAGACAGTATTTCCCGCTTTGCGGAGGTCTTGAGCTTTACGAGGCTAGCCAGCCGCGTGTTTTCGATCTACGGCGGCGTGAGCGAGGAGTATTTGGACGAAGGCGGGCGGCTTCTCTGCCTGTACTTAGCGGCCGAGCGCGTGAAGACGCAGATCAAATATTACGCGGCGTCGCTTCTTCGGCCGGAATTTCTGATGCAGCTCGGAAAAATGCTCGAGGAGTTCATGACCTATTGCGTGAGCCCGCAGCAGCTTCTCGAGGCGGCGGGGCAAATGTCCGGCCAGCAGGCGCAGAAGCTTACGGAGCTCGGACTTTTCTTTGAGAGCTATCTGAGCGTCTGCAAGACGGGACGCTCTGACCCCGTGACGCGGATGGCAAAGCTCGCGGAAAAGCTCTCGCAGGAGGACTACTGCGCGGGAAAGCGCTTTTATCTGGCGGGCTTTTCTGATTTTACGAGCGTGCAGCTCCGGATTTTAGACGCGATGCTCCCACAGGCGGAGGAAACGCGCGTGTATCTTTGTACCGACGGGTCAAGCGCCGGAAGCTTTTCCTGCGGAACGCAGACGGCAAAGACGCTCTCTAAAATGGCGGCAAGGCGAAACGTCGAGGTTTCGCGCCTGCGCGCGCAGAAAAAGACGCAGCGGCCTGAGGCGCTCTCGTTCTGGCTTTCGCAGGTGCTGGAACCGGGCAGCGCGGCAATGGAGGACAAAACGCAGGCGGTGACGATCGCACAGGCGGACTCTCCCGCGCGCGCGTGCGAGCTTGCGGCGGCGGTCATTCAGAGGCTGACAAGACAGGGCGCAAGATGGCGCGAGATCGCGGTCGCGTGTACGGGCGAAGACTATGTGCGGGCTTTGAAGCCCATGCTGGAGCGGGCGGGAATCGGCGCGTATTTTGCGGGCACGGTCGACATCCTGCAAAAGCCGCTGTTGCAGGCCGTGTTATCCGCCATGCAGGCGGCAAGCCGGTTTTCATATGAGGATGTGATGCAGTACCTCAAGTCCGGCTTCTCGCCGCTTACCCCCGACGCGTGCGACCGGCTCGAGCGGTACGCGTATTTCTGGAACATCCGGGGCAGCCAGTGGCTGAGCGACTGGACGCGTCACCCGGACGGCTTCGGGCGGGAGTTTACGGACGAAACACGGCAGACGCTTCTTGAGCTCAACACCTGGCGCGCGGGCGGGGTAGAGCCGCTTCGGGCGCTCCATGAAGCGTGGCACGCCGGAAGAACGGTATCCGAGCGTCTTCGCGCCCTATCCTTCTTTCTGGAGCAGACGCATTTTCCGGAGACGGCCTGCGAGCAGACGAACGAGCTCTACCGGCAGGGCGCCGCGCAGGCCGCGCAGGAGCAGGAGCAGCTCTATGAGATCCTCCTGACCGCAATGGAGCAGGCGGAGATGGTGCTTGGCGGGCAGGAGATGGAGCTGGATTTATTCTTGCAGATGTTCCGGATGCTCCTCGGCTGCTATCAGGTCGGCTCGATCCCGGCAAATCTGGACGAGGTGTTGGTGGGAAGCCTGGACGCGATGCGCGCCTTGCAGGCGGAGTATCTTCTTGTGCTCGGGGCGGACGAGGGCGCGCTTCCGGCGTTTTCTCAGGCAGATGGCTTGCTCTCCGACAGCGAGAGAAGGAACCTTTTGAGCCTCGGCGTGGCGCTTTCGCCGTGCTCGGAGGAGCGGCTCGAGCGGGAGCTCGGCTGGACGCAGCTGGCGCTGCAAGGCGCGAGGAAGCGCGTGTGGCTCCTCTCCGGCAGCGAGCAGCCGTCTTATCTGATGGCAAGAACGAGGGCGATTCTGCCGCAGTGCGAGGTGCTGTCTCCGGAAGATCTCCGCTTTGTGCCGGACAGGCGCGCGCTTGCGGCGGAGGCTATCCGGGAAGGCGCGGCGTGGCCGCTCGACCCATTGACGCTGCAAGTGAAGTGCGAAATGGAAAAGCAGCGCGATTATTCCTTTACCGCCCTCTCCCGCGAGACGGTGCAGGGGCTCTATGGAAGAAGGCTCGCGCTCTCAGCCTCCAGGCTTGACCAGTTTGCCGGCTGCCGGTACGCGTTCTTTCTGCGCTATGGACTGAAATTAGAGCCCTGGCGGCAGGCGAGCTTCGACGCGCCGGTGTTCGGCACGTTTGCGCACTATGTGCTCGAATGTACGGTGCGCGATGTGATGGAGCAGGGCGGATTTCATGATATTTCGAAGCAAGCGGTTCTTGAGATCGCAGCGCGGCATATGGACGAATACACCGAAAAATTCATGTCGTCCGCGCAGCAGACGGACGGCCGGTGCGACTATCTGTTCCGGCGCAACCGCGAGGAGGTTTTGGGCATCGTCTCGAATGTAGCCGACGAGCTGCGCGTGTCGCGCTTTTCCCCGTGCGACGAGGAGCTTGCGTTTTCCAAGGATGGAAAGCTTCCGCCCGTGATCGTGGAAACGCCGGACGGGCAGGCGGTGCTCTCCGGCTTTGTCGACCGGGTCGATACGCTCGATAGCCCAAACGGCGGGTATTTCCGCGTCATCGACTACAAAACGGGACACAAGGAATTTGACTATACCGACCTTCTTTGCGGGCAGGGGCTTCAGATGCTTTTGTACCTCTTTGCCATCGAGCGCGCGAAGAGCGGCCATGCGGCGGCCGGACGAAAGCCGGCAGGAGTTCTCTATGTGCCGGGGCGCGTGGATGTCGAGCGGTTGGAGCCCGGAGAAGGTGAAGAGGCGCTTTCTAAAAAGCGGCAGAAGAACCTTGTTCGGCAGGGGCTTTTGCTGCGCGACGAGGCGGTTTTGCAGGCGATGGAGCCGGGCGACGCGCCGGTCTATTTGCCGTATGGGCAGAACAAGAAGGGCGAGCTCGTGGGAAGTCTGGCGACAAAGGAGCAGTTTGCGCTTCTGGAGCAGTTCGTCTCCGGAAGCCTGAAAGATTTGACGGGGCAGATGTTCTCCGGCGAGGTTTCGCCGAACCCAATTGTCAGAGGACCGAAGGTTTCGAGCTGCAGCTACTGCGACTATGAAAGCACGTGCCACAAGGACGCGTGCCGGATTGCCGCGCGGTTTATGAAAAAAGTCAGCGCGGAGGAATTCTGGGATACTTTAGAGAGGAGGAAGACGGATGGCTGAGGTAAAGCTCACGAAGGCGCAGCAGGCGGTTGTCGAGAACCGGGGCGGCGCGCTGCTGGTTTCCGCGGCGGCGGGCTCTGGCAAGACGAAGGTGCTGGTCGACCGGCTTTTATCCTATGTTGAAGACCCGGATGAGCCTGCGAATATTGACGATTTTCTGATGATCACCTACACAAAGGCGGCGGCCGGCGAGCTGCGCGGCAAAATCAGCGCGGAGCTCTCCAAGCGCCTTGCCGCAAAGCCGGAAAACCGGCACCTCCGGCGCCAGCTCACGAGAATCCATCTGGCGCAGATCTCGACGGTACATGCCTTTTGCGCGGCGATTCTTCGAAGATACTGCGCGCTGCGCGATCTGCCGCCGGATTTTCGGGTCGCCGAGCAGACAGAGGCAAACGCCATCCGGCAGGAGGTTTTCCAGAACACGCTCGAGGACTTTTACAAAGACCGCGCCAATCAGTCGGACTTCTCTGCGATGGCAGACCAGCTCGGCTTCGGGCGCGATGACCGGCGGCTCATCGAGCTGTGCCTTTCCTGCTACGACGAGGTGCGCTGCCGCCGCGATATGGACAGCTGGATGAAAAAAGCGGAGGCGGCGTATGAGACGGTTTCGCCGCTCGAGGAAAGCCCCTGGGGCGCATTCTGGATGAAGGAGCTCAAGGACGCGCTCCGGTTCGCGGAGGAAAGCCTTCAAAAAGCAATTGCGCTGTGCCGCAGAGACGAGAAGCTCGAAGAAAAATACGAGCCGCTGTTTGCGAAAAATCTTGCGCAGGTGCAATCGCTTTCGAAGGAAAACACGTGGGACGGCGCGTTCGAGAACAGAATTTCGGACTTCGGGCGGCTTCCGCCGGTGCGCGCCTGCGAGGACGAAGGGGCGAAATCGCGCGCGCAGAAGCTTCGCAAGGACGCGCTGGAGGCCATCCGGGACGCGCAGCGGGCGTTTTACGCGGATGAGAAGACGGTAGAAGCGGATGTAAAGAAGACCGCGCCCGCCATTCGCGGCCTTCTTCAGCTCCTGCGCGCGTTTGATACGGCGTTTACAAAGGAAAAGCGGCGGCGAAAGCTTCTGGATTTTTCCGATCTCGAGCACGAGACGATCGCGCTTTTGTATACGAAAGACGGCCAATTGAGCCGGACGGCTCGCGAAATTGCCGGAGAGTACCGGGAGATTCTGGTCGATGAATATCAGGACTCCAACGAGGTGCAGGAGTGCATCTTTGAGGCGGTGTCTCAAAACGGGCGGAACCGGTTTCTGGTCGGCGACGTGAAGCAGTCCATTTACCGCTTCCGGCTGGCAGACCCCGGCATTTTCCTGCAAAAATACGAAAGCTATCAATCCTATGAAGCCGCGAAGGACGGCGAGCCGCGAAAAATTCTGCTGTCGGATAACTTCCGGTCGAGGCGGGAGGTGCTCGCGGCGGCAAACGACGTGTTTTCGCTCTGCATGCTGGGAGAGAGCCTTGAGCTTCGATACGGCGAGGCGGAAAAGCTCCGCGCGGGGCCTTCCTACCCGGAAACGGATACGCCCAAGGTGGAGCTTCACTGCATCGAACTGGACACGCAGGACGCGGATGAACAGAGCCCGGAAAAGCGGGACGTGGAGGCGCGGTTTGTCGCCTCTCGCATCCGGAGAATGCTGGATGACGGCATGCAGGTGACAGACGGGGGAGAGCTTCGGCCGGTTCAGATGCGCGATATCGTCATTCTCATGCGCGCGCCGGGGCAGAACGCGCAGAGCTATCAGAGCGCTCTGGCAGAGCTGGGCATTTCCAGCCAGTGCGACCGGGGCGGGAGTCTTTTTGATACGACCGAGGCGCAGGTTCTGCTCGCAATGCTCAGGATCATCGATAATCCGCACCGGGACGTGGCGTTTATCACCGCGCTGGCAAGCCCGGTGTTCGGCGTCTCGCCGGAGGAGCTGGCGCGCGCGCGCGTCGGGCGCAGGACGGGGGACTACTATGAAAGCCTTCTGGACTTGGACGCGCGCGGGGAGAAGCTGGACGCGTTCTTATCGTGGCTCGAGGACATGCGTGAAAAAGCAAGGCTTCTGCCGCTTCCGGAGCTTTTTGATCTCGTCCTGCGGACGACCGGCATGGAGGATGTGTTTTCCGCGATGGAAAACGGCGCGGCGCGAAGGGAAAATTTGCAGCTGCTGCGCGCGCAGATCGTAAGCTTTTCCGCCGGGGGAAACCAGAGCCTGATGGGCTTCCTGCGGTATATGGAGGAGCTCGAAGCGTCGGGAAACGCGCCGTCCGCCGGGGGAAAAACCGGAAGGGAAAACGCGGTGCAGATCATGAGCATCCACCAGTCAAAGGGCTTGGAGTTTCCGGTGGTGTTTCTGGCGGATCTATCGCGGCGGTTTAATCTGCGGGACGCTTCGATGGGCGTTTTGCTGGACGAAACGCTGCTGGCCGGAGCAAACGTGGTCGATATGAAGTCGCGCTCGTATTATCCGTCTCTTGCACGGCTGGCGATCGCGGAAAAGAAGACGCGGCAGACGATCGCCGAGGAGCTTCGCGTTTTGTATGTTGCAATGACGCGCGCAAAAGAGGTGCTCGTTATGACCTACTGCGCGTCGCGCCTATCCTCGACGCTCAAAAAGTGGAACGAGGCGCTCACGCTGCCGCTTCCTCCGAGAACGGCGGGAAGCGCGCTTTGCCTCGGAGACTGGGTGCTTCTGACGGCGCTCTGCCGGACGGAGGCGGGGGAGCTCTTCTCTGTGACCGAGCCCAATGCGGTAAGCTCGGTGCAGGAGCTTCCGTGGGTCATCCGCCTGCATCATTCGGAGAATTTGAAGACGCCGGATCATCAGGCCGCGCGGCAGGAGACGCAGGAGCGGGAGGAGCAAAGTATGATTCCGGAGGCGGATTTTTCGCCGTATGCGCATCTGGCCGCGTCGAAAACGCCCTCAAAGCTCACGGCGACGGCGCTCAAAGGACGGCTTCTTGATCTGGAGGCCGCCGAGCAGACGCCGCAGGAGACAAAAAATCCCGAGCGCTTCCGGCTGCCTAGCTTCGGAAGAAAAACGCTTTCCGGCAAAGCGCGCGGCAGCGCCACGCACCTTTTCATGCAGTTTGCGAATTATGACGCGTGCCGGACAAGAGAAGGGGTATCGGAAGAGCTTGCACGGCTGGCCGCAGAAAAATTTCTGACGCAGGAGCAGGCCGGAAGCGTCGACACGGAAAAAATCGTCAGGCTCTTTGCATCGCCTTTCGGCGCGCGGATTTTAAAGGCCGAATCGCTCCGCCGGGAATTTAAGTTCTCCATTCTGACCGACGCGGGAGACTATGTCCGGGATGCGGCGGGCGAGCAGGTGATGCTTCAGGGCGTGGTCGACTGCTTCTGGATAGAAAAAGACGGCATTGTCCTTGTCGATTTCAAGACCGACAAAACGCTTTATGGACCGGACGAGCGCGCCGCGCATTACGCACCGCAGCTAAGCGCCTACGCCAAAGCACTCTCGCGGATGTACGGCCTTCCAGTCAAGGAGAAGATTCTGTACTTCTTTTCCTGCGACTGCGCGTATCAGCTCCCCTAAGGCAGCGCCGCGCAATTGCGTCTGCGCGCTTCGGCGGATCTGCTTGCCGAATTGTGCGGTGCTGTCCTGAATGAATTCCGCCCGCAAGAACGTCTTGCGGGCGGAAACGCTTATTTGCAGCTCTTGCCGCTCTGGTTCTGCGTCTGGTTCGAAGCGGACGCTTTGTTCTGAGACGGATTGTGGCTGTTTTCGCTGTTCTGGCTGGACTGCTGTGTCCGGTTCTGCTTTTTGCTGTGAGACATGAGAGTACCTCCAAAATTTGAGTTCACCATAGGATACCACATTGTGCGGCGCTTCATACCTGTCAGGCCTTATCCTTCGGGTCAAAAATCAGCGCGGCGAGGAAGCCGAAGACCATCGCCGCGGTCACGCCGCCAGCCGCCGCCTTGAGCCCGCCCGTGAGCGCGCCGAGAAGACCGTCCTCTGCGACTGCCTCGCGCACGCCCTTGGATAAATTGTACCCGAAGCCCGTCAGCGGAACAGTCGCGCCCGCACCCGCGAAGTCGACAAGCTTTTCATAAACGCCCGCGCCGCCCAGAATCACGCCCAGCACCACGTAACAAACCAGGATGCGCGCCGGGGTCAGCTTCGTTTTGTCGATCAGAATCTGGCCGAGCATGCAGATGAGCCCGCCGATGACAAACGCTTTCAGATACTCCATCTCATCACCTTCTTTCCGATACGATGGATACCGCGTGGCACACGCCGGGAATCGACTCGCCCTGCCACGAGGAGACGGGAGACAAAAGCGCGCCCGTCGCGCAGAAGAGTAACCGTTGCAGCCTGCCTTCGCGCATCCGCCGCAGCAGGTGCCCGCACAGAACGCTTGCGCTGCATCCGCAGCCGGAGCCGCCGGCGTGAACGTCTTGCCGCTCGGTGTCAAAAATCATGACGCCGCAGTCATTGTAGCGCCCGGCAAGATCAAAGCCGTCCTGCCGCATCTGCTCGAGGACGATCTGCTTTCCCAAAACGCCGAGGTCGCCCGTGACAATGAGGTCGTAGTCCTGCGGCTTTCGTCCGAAGTCTTCAAAATGCTGCCGGATGGTATCGACGGCGGCGGGCGCCATCGCGGCGCCCATGTTGTTGGCGTCCTTGATGCCGAAGTCCTGGATCCTGCCGACGGTTGCGCATTCAACAAAGGGGCCTTTGCCGGTACTTGACACGATGCAGCAGCCGCTTCCGGTGACCGTCCACTGCGCGGTCGGCGTGCGCTGGCCGCCGTAACCCAGCGGGAAGCGGTATTGCCGCTCGGCGGAAGCAAAGTGCGACGAGGTAAGCGCGCCCGCCCGTCTGGCATAGCCCGCGTTTACGAAGCTCGCGGCCAGCAGAAGAGACTCTGCCATCGTCGAGCATGCGCCATAGAGCCCGAGAAACGGAATCTTTGTCTCCCGAACGGCAAAGCTCGAGCTGATGCACTGGTTGAGAAGATCTCCGGCAAATAAAACGTCCAGATCGTCATAGGCAAGCGATGCTTTCCCGAGCGCCAGCTCGAGCGCGGTCTTTTGAAGCTCGCTCTCGGCCTTTTCCCAGCTGATTTGCCCCAGCTTCGTGTCCTGTGTGATCTGGTCAAAATCCTCCCGCAAAGGCCCTTCGCCCTCTTTTTTGCCGGCAATGGCGGCGTTTGCCTCAATGGCCGGAAAGTTCGGGAAAACGATGCTCTGTTTTCCCCGGTGCAGTTCATGCATGGAGCACCCTCCTTTTTTGTCTAGTATGGCCGGTATTTTCAAAAAATACGCGCGCGGGCAAAAAAGAGCCGCAGCGGAAAGAACCACTGCGGCCAAGAGGAATGGAAAAATGAAAAAGAAGTCGCACCCATATTGTGTGCGGCTTCCTGTTCGGCTATACGTGCGGATAAATTATTTTTTTGCGGCCAGCGCACGGGTAAGCCAGACGCTGCCTAAATCGAGCGCGGTAAAGAAGCCGTCTTTTTCGCTCTTCTTTACGATGCGGTCTTTTGCTCTCGCGTTGGGGTCGGTGAGCTGGAGCTCGACGCTGACACGCGTTGCGATGTCGGTGTCCTGAACCTTCTTCGTTTCGAGAATTTGCAGCATAACGATGTGCGAGTCTGCCATCGAGCCGTAATAAATCATATTGTCCTTGCGCATCAGGGGATGCCCCTTGTATTGCAGGATTGTCTTTTCGTCTGCCATATCGAACCTCCTGTGATCATGTAGCATTCCGCCGGAAATCCCGCGAAACGCCCGAAACTTCTCATGCTTTTGGGCAGAAAACATATACTACAATACAGTATAACAGATTTTCTCCCGGAAAGCAAATCTTTGTTTTTCCCGCATGGAAAAAATGAACGACGCGCGGAACCTGTGTGGGGCGCCGCTCTACGGAATTTTGCGCGTTCCCGAAAGACGCGTAGGGGGCGATGCCAACATCGCCCCATTGGGTACCATCGAATTTGCATTGGATTTCCGTAAAAACGGTGCCTACTGCCGGGTCGATGTGGGCATCGACCCCTACGAACACCCAGGGAGGACGGATGAACACAAAAAATCAGGCGGCACAGCCGCCTGATTTTTGGGTTTAGTCAAACAGATAGTGTCTCACGAGTTCCTGAAGCAGCTCGTCGCGGTCTACCTTGCAGATGAGGCTTCTGGCGCTTTTGTAGTTCGTGATATAGGTCGGGTCTTCGGAAAGCAGGTAACCGACGATCTGATTGATGGGATTGTACCCTTTTTCACTCAGCGCGCTGTATACGGTTGTGAGCAGTGCTTTCATCTCTTGATCGGCTTCATCGGGAACTACAAATTTGATCGTGTTGTCGTTCATATCGGTTAACCCTCCTTCGTCGGTTTCTTCGTTGATGGTAGTGTCATCTGACGCTAGTATCATAGTATATTTGTGAGGCAATGTAAATATCCTGAACATTTCATTTATGTTACAAGATTTTGAGCCGGATGACATAATGCCACACAAGATATATTATCGGCAACTACCAGAAGGCCGGGAGGGAACCGCGATTTATCGCAGAGTGACGTTCTTTTCTTCCTTGAGCGCCGCAAGAACCTTTTCCACAACGCCGGTGGAGTCTTCGTCGGTCAGCGTGCAGTCGTCCGCGCGCAGCTCGAGGGAGAACGCGACGCTCTTCTTGCCGGGGGCAATGCCGGGGCCGCGATAGATATCGAAGAGGTTGATTTTGCGCAGGAGCTTTCCGGCGGCATTCGAGATGCACCGCTCGAGCTCGCCCACGGTCAGCGCCTCGTCGCATACCAGCGCCAGATCGCGCGTGACGGCGGGGAAGCGGGGCAGGCTGTGGAAGACACGCTCTTCGGCAAGGGAGGCCTCGATGGTTGTAAAGTCGAGGTCAGCAACGTAGACCTCGCCGCCGATGCCGTAGGTTTCCGCGACCAGCGGATGGATCTGGCCGATGGTGCCTGCGAGCTTGCCGTCAATGAGAATATCGGCGCAGCGGCCGGGATGATAGCTCGGGTTCTCGCGGTTCGCGACGTACTCGGCGGGCTTGACGTTCAGAAGCGCAAGCAGCGCGTCGATTTCGCCCTTCATCGTGAAGAAGTTTTCGTGCTCGCCGTAGGTGCCGAAGATCAGGTGGCGCGGCTCTTCGGGAAGATCCTGCCCTTCGACGGGGAGATAGACTCTTCCGAGCTCATAGAGCTTGACACCCTTATTCTTCATCGCGTAGTTGCGGGCGAGAATGTCCAGCATGCTGGGAAGAATGATCGTGCGCATGATGGAGGTGTCTTCGCCCAGCGGGTTTACGAGCTTTAACGTCTTGCGAAGCGGCGAATCCTTCGGAATGCGGACGGCGTCAAACGACGCGGGGGAGACGAAGGAGTAGGTGATGATCTCGCTGTAGCCAAGGCTTCTTGCCGCAGCGCCCGCCTGATTTTCCAGCATCGCCGTCTCGGAGTAGCCGCCGCGCGTCGTTGTGCCGCGCATGAGCGTGGTTTCGATCTTATTGTAGCCGTAATACCGCGCGACCTCTTCGGCGATATCCGCCATGCAGCGAAGGTCGGGCCGCCACGACGGAACCTGGATCTGGCCGTCTGCAACAGGCACCTCCTCGCGGCGCAGGTACTCGATCATATCGGCCTCGGGGATGTCCGTTCCGAGAAGGGCATTGATCTTTGCGGGCTCGAGCGGAAGCGTGACGGGCGCGGGCACATAGTTGATGATATCGATCATGCCGTCCATGACCTCGCCCGCTCCGAGAAGCTCGACAAGCTCGCACGCGCGGTTGACGGCCGGAACGGTCAGCATCGGGTCAATGTCCTTTTCAAATTTCGCGGATGCGTCCGTGCGCATGCCGAGCGCGAGCGCGGTCTTGCGGATAGAACTGCCGGAGAAGTTTGCAGACTCGAAGACCACGTCCACGGTGTCGGAGACGATCTCGCTGTTCTCGCCGCCCATGATACCGGCAAGGCCGACGGGCTTTGTCTCATCGGCGATGACGAGCATATCAGGCTGCAAGCTGCGGACGTTTCCATCGAGCGTCGTGAGCGTCTTATCCTCGCCCGCGCGGCGAACGATGATCTTGCCGCCGGAAACGTAGCGGTAGTCAAACGCGTGCATCGGCTGGCCGTATTCGATCATGACGTAGTTCGTAATGTCGACGATGTTGTTGATCGGGCGCACGCCGGCAGAGCGCAGGCGCTGGCGCATCCACTTAGGGGAAGGCGCAATTTTGACGTTCCGCACCATCCGCGCCGTGTACCGCAGGCAAAGATCGTCCGCCGGAACCTCCACATCGAGAAGGTCGGTAAGCACGCCTTCCGCGCCGCCCTTGACGACCGGCTCGTGATGGCGCATGGGGACGTTGAAGGCAGCCGCCGTCTCGCGGGCTAAGCCGAGAAGGGAATAGCAGTCCGGGCGGTTGTTCGTGATCTCAAATTCCACGATCGAGTCGTCGTTGCCGATCACTTTATTCATGTCCTCGCCAATTTCGACACCCTCGTCGTTTAAAATCCAGATGCCGTCTTCATAGGCGGTCGGGCAGTCGTTCACGGTAAGGCCGAGCTCTTTGAAAGAGCACAGCATGCCGTTCGACTCCACGCCGCGCAGCTTTCCCTTCGTGATGTGCACGCCGCCGGGAAGGTAGGAATTGTGCTTGGCAACCGGAACAAGATCGCCGGTGTTCACATTCTGCGCGCCGGTGACGATCTGAATCGGTTCGCCGTCTCCCACGTCTACCATGCAGACCCACATGTGGTCGGAGTTTTCGTGCTTGGCCATCGACAGAACCTTGCCGACGACGACATTTTTGATGTCCTCGTCCATGCGCGTGGTCGTCTCGACCTTCTGACCGGCGATGGTCATGATCTCGTCGTATTCCTTATCGGTTGCGGTGATATCCACAAACTCTTTGAGCCATTTTCTCGAAATATTCATTGTTTCATCCTCCTTCTTAGAACTGCGACAGGAAGCGGATGTCGTTTTCAAAAATCATGCGCATGTCGCTGATCTTGAACCGGCGCATGGCCATACGCTCCAGGCCGATGCCGAATGCGAAGCCGGAGTAGATCTCGGGGTCAATGTCGCAGTTCTCGAGCACCTTCGGGTGCACCATGCCCGCGCCGAGCAGCTCGATCCAGCCCTCGCCCTTGCAGGTCGGGCAGCCTGCGCCCCTGCACTTGAAGCACTGCACGTCGACCTCGCAGCTCGGCTCGGTGAACGGGAAGTGGTGCGGGCGGAAGCGGATGACGGAGTCCTCGCCGTACATGGCCTTGATGAGCGTTTCGAGCGTACCTTTGAGGTCTGCCATCGTCACGCCCTTGTCAATGACCAGACCCTCGATCTGGTGGAACATCGGAGAATGCGTCGCGTCGACCTCGTCCTTGCGGTAAACCCGGCCGGGGGCAAGGATGCGGATGGGCGGCTTTTTGATCTCGTCCATCGCGCGGATCTGCATGGGGCTCGTCTGCGTGCGAAGCAGGACTTTTTCGTCGTCCGTGATGTAGAACGTGTCGCTGCGATCTCTCGAGGGATGATTTTCCGCGATATTCAGGCGCGTGAAGTTATAGTCGGCAAGCTCGACCTCGGGGCCGTCAAGCACGCGGAAGCCCATCGAGATGAAGAGATCCTTCGCCTCGTCGAGCGCCTTGTTCATCGGGTGCCGGTGGCCGAGCTGAACGGGGTCGCCCGGAATGGTCACGTCGATGGCTTCGGCCTCTAATTTTGCTTCCAGCGCCTTGGCCTTAAGGGCGGTCTTCGCTTCCTCAAGCTTTTCCTCGATGGCGGCGCGGACATTGTTGGCGGCCTGACCCATGACGGGGCGCTCTTCCGCCGAGAGCTTGCCCATCGACTTTAAAACGCCGGTCAGCTCACCCTTTTTGCCCAAAAAGCGCACGCGCAGCGCGTCCAGCTCGTTGGTATCCGACGCCTTGGAGAGGCAATCGAGCGCTTCCTGCCGGATTTTTTCCAGTTGCTCTTTCATAAACAAAAACTCCTTCTTGTGATAATACGTAGTCTGGCGCTGATGGGCATAAAAAATAGCCCTTCGCCCTGAAAAAGGGGACGAAAGACTTCTCTTCCGCGGTACCACCCGCATTCGCCTGACAGCGCACTCAACGCCCATAACGGAGCGACCCGGAGAGCCCTACTGATTCTTTCAGGCCTCAGCTCGCGGGAGAACGCCCAAGCGCCTTGCAGCGGACGGCTTCCAGCGCCCCGTCCTCTCTGTCGCTGCATGCAAGCGCCGGACAACCCGGTCTTAGCTTTTTTCAATCTGTCACATATCCTAGCATAAAGTTCGGAATTTCGCAACTTAAAAATTGACTGTTTTTTCTCGATGCGGTATAATATTTACAAAAAGGGGGCGTGGAGATGGCGAGGCCTGTCTGGACGGCGGAGCGCACGACTAGAGCGCTCGTAAAACAGCTTCTTCCGGTTCGAGCGCGCTGGGCGCACAAGGGGGATTTCGGCAAGGTTCTGCTTCTTTGCGGCTCGAAGGGACTGGCCGGCGCTGCGATGCTGGCGGCGAGGGCTGCGCTTCGGACGGGGAGCGGGCTTGTCTACCTCGGCGTGCCAGAGGCCATCTATCCGGTCTGCGCCGGTGCGTGCGCGAGCGCGGTTGTGTTTCCGCTGCCTTCCGATCAAGACGGGCGGTTTTCGTTCGAAGCTGCCGGTGCGCTTGAAAAAAGGCTTCCCGACATGGACGCGGTCTTGTTTGGCTGCGGCGTGGGGCAGTCGGATGTGCTGGAACGGCTTTTGAAGTGGCTGCTTCTCAATTGCCGCGCGCCGCTCGTTCTGGACGCGGACGGCATAAATCTTCTGGCGCAGCATATGGATGTACTGCGCGGAAGCAGATGCCCTGTGATCCTGACGCCGCACGACGGAGAATATCTGCGCCTCGGCGGCGATCCCAAGGCGAAAGACCGGGTGGAAGAGGCCATGCGCTTTGCCCGGGATACCGGAACCATCCTTCTTTTGAAGGGGCACCGCACGATCGTGACCGACGGGCTCAACGTCTACCGCAACACGACCGGAAATCCCGGCATGGCGACGGGCGGCAGCGGAGACGTTCTGTCAGGCGTGATCGTCTCGCTCCTCGGCCAGCATGTGATGCCGCTCGAGGCCGCTGCCGCGGGCGCGTGGATTCACGGCGCGGCGGGAGACATGGCGGCCCGGGAGATCGGCGAGTACGGCATGATTCCGGAGGATATCATCGAGCGCCTTCCGCGACTTCTGAGATGAACAGGTGAGTCGCTTTGCGAAAAAAACTGGCAGTTCTTGCGCTGATGCTCGGCGCGATGCTCTGCGCCTGCAATGGGCAGGAAACGATTGACCCGGCGCAGCAGGCGCTGGCGTTCCGGCAGGACGTGATGCAGAACACATGCAGCTTTGAGGCGGAAATTTCGGCGGATTTTGGTGATGCGGTGTGTCAGTTCGCGCTCTCGTGCGTCCACACGCCCGGAAATGGTACGCAGATGTCCATCACCGCGCCCGAGACGCTTGCAGGCTTGAGTGCGAATGCATCCGGCGAAGGTGTGAGGCTCGTGTTTGACGGCGCAGAGGCCGCGTTCGGAACGCTCGAGGGACTCGGGCTTTCGCCCATGACCGCGCCGGAGCTGCTGGCGCAGGGTTGGGAGAACGGCTACATCCAGTACACGGGGCTGGAGGAAGGACTTTTGCATGTGACGTATCTTTGCGGCTATGACGAGGAGGAATACCGCGCCGATACGTGGTTTCAAGATGGCGCGCCCGTGCGCGCGGAGCTTTCCTGCGACGGCCGTATGGCCGTGCAAATAGATGTTACAGATTTTAATTTACGAAAGGCAGAGACAAACAATGAAAGTACTCAAACGAACCTGGGCTGATATCTCGCTGGACAATCTGGAGCATAACTACAAGACGCTGCGAGAGCACGTCGGAAAAGGGCCGAGATTCCTCGGCGTTGTAAAGGCGGATTCCTATGGCCACGGCTCCGTGCAGGTCAGCCGGACACTGGAGGAATTGGGCGCGGAGTATCTGGCTGTGTCCAATCTCGAAGAGGCTGTGCAGCTGCGGCGCGGCGGCGTGAACCTTCCGGTTCTGATTCTGGGCTACACGCCCCCCGAGTTTGCGCCCGACGAGGCCGAGATGGCTATCACGCAGGAGGTACACGGCCTGCAATACGCGAAAGACCTCAACAAGGCGCTCGAGGGCACCGGGAAAAAGCTGACCGTCCATCTCAAGATCGACACCGGCATGACGCGCCTTGGCTTCTTCGCCGACCAGCCCGAGCAGACCCTTGCCGCGCTCGTCGAGGTCGCGCAGCTGCCGAACCTCTACATTGAGGGTGTTTTCATGCACTTCTGCGTCTCGGACTCCAAAAAGCCGGAGGACGTGGCGTTTACGAAGCTTCAGCATGAGCGCTTTGTGAACATGCTGGATCTCATGAAGTCCAAGGGCATCGAGCCCGAGATCCGCCACTGCTGCAACTCCGGCGCGACGATCCTGCGCCCCGAGTACGCGATGGACATGATCCGTCCGGGCGTCGCGACCTACGGCTTCCATCCCTCGCCCGACACCGTGGGCGAAATTGACCTGCGGCCGATGATGAGCCTGCATACGTCGATCGCGCAGATCCGCACGATTGCCGCCGGCAAGTCCATCAGCTACGGCAGAACCTACACGACCCCGGAGGACAAGCTCGTCGCCGTGCTTCCCATCGGCTACGCAGACGGCCTGAGCCGCCTTCTTTCCAACCGCGTCACCTTCCGCATCTGCGGCAAGGAGGCGCCCGTTGTCGGCAGGATCTGTATGGATATGTGCATGGTCGATATTTCCGAGATCCCGGAGGCCAAGGTCGGCACGACCGCGACGCTCTTCGGCTACGACGAGGACGGAACGCTCCTGCCGTGCGAGCGCATCGCGGACATGCTGGGCACGATCAACTACGAGATCGTCTGCGACGTCAACAAGCGCGTGCCGCGGTTCTATTATAAGGACGGCAAGCAGGTCGGCATTTTGCAGTACATCGTCTGAGCACCGCGGCGCAAGCTGCATAGAATGGAAGGAGAGCTTTGCGAGCCGTATAATTTGCGCTTTCGCGTGGGAGAATAACAGCAGTCAAGCGATGTGACTTTTATTTTTCCGCGGAGTGTGAAGCGAATGGATACGAACGTAAAACGAGGCGATATTTTCTATGCGGATCTGAGCCCGGTTGTGGGAAGCGAACAGGGCGGGACGCGGCCTGTGCTGATCGTGCAGAACGATACCGGAAACCGCCATTCTCCGACCGTGATTGCTGCGGCCATCACCAGCCAGACCGGAAAGGCGCGTCTTCCGACGCACATCAGCCTCTCCGGCCATGACGTGGGGCTGAGCCGGGATTCGATCGTGCTGTTAGAGCAAATCCGGACCATCGATAAGCGCCGCCTGCGCGAGCATATGGGACACGCGGACGAGAGCGTCATGAATCAGGTCGACTCGGCCATCGCGGTCAGCTTCGGACTTCCCAACACGACCACGTAACAGAAAAGCTCCATCCGGGAAACCGGATGGAGCTTTTTCAACAATCTGAGGTAAGACACATGTTTAAACTTCGAAGAAAGCGTAGGGGCGGACGACTCTGTCCGACCAAGGGAAGTCACGAATTCGCCGGGGATTTCCGAAAAAACCGGATTTTTCTGTGGGCGGACAGAGTCGTCCGCCCCTACGAAGCTGTTTGCAACTTTAATGCAATATGGAAATTATTTGCGAAGCAGCTCGATACCCTTTTCGATTCTGGCGAGGGATTCCTCTTTGCCGAGAAGCGCGCACAGCTCGGTTGCGCCGCCGGGGGTCGAGGCCTTGCCGGACACGGCCACACGCAGCGGCCAGAGAATGACGGAGTTCTTCACGCCACGATCAGTCGCGATCGCGACCAGCTTCTCATAGAGCGCTTCGTTGCTCCAATCCTCCTGCGCCTGCAGGATGGGAAGCAGCGCCTCGAGCGTTTCGAGGGAGTTTTCGAGATTCGTCTTGGACTTTTTGTGGATATAGAGCTCCGGCTCGTACTCCGGGAGCGTATCGATAAAGTCGACGCGCTCGGGAAGGTCGGATAGAATTTCGCATCTCGACTGCACCAGCGCCGCGACCTTGCGCAGATCGATCGCCGGGTTCGAAATCGCTTTTTTAAGCCACGGCTCGGCCTTTTCGAAAAATGCCTCGGGCGAGAGCTTTTTCATATACTCGGCGTTCATCCAGCGCAGCTTTTCGATATCGAAGACGGCGGGGGACTTGGAAATGCCGGAAATCTCGAAAATTTCGGCAAGCTCGGGAAGGGTAAAGAATTCGCGCTCGGCGTTCTCTCCCTTGGGGCTCCAACCCAGAAGCGCCACGTAGTTGAGAACGGCGGGCGTGAGATAGCCCTGGGCGATCAGATCTTCATAGCTGGGGTCGCCGTGCCGCTTGGACATCTTGTGCTGGCTGTCGCGCATGACGGGCGAGCAGTGGACATAGGTCGGGATGTCCCAGCCGAAGGCTTCGTAGAGCAGGTTGTACTTGGGCGCGGAGGAAAGATACTCGCTGCCGCGCACGACGTGGGTGATGCCCATGAGGTGGTCGTCCACAACGTTTGCGAAGTTATACGTGGGAAGGCCGTCAGACTTCAAAAGCACCTGATCCTCGAGCTCCTTGTTTTCGACCGTAATGTCGCCGAAGGACACGTCGTGGAATGTGGTCGTGCCCTCCTGCGGGATGCGCTGGCGGATGACGAAGGGCTCTCCGGCCTCAACGCGTTTTTCGGCCTCCTCCAAAGGCAGATCGCGGCAGGCGCAGACGTGCTTTTTGATCTCCTTGGTGCCTTCTTCTTCGACGGGCTCTTCATCCAATTTCTGGCAGAAGCAGTAGTACGCGCCGCCCTTTTTGCACAGGAGCTTGGCGTATTTGCCGAAGAGGTCGCGCCGCTCGGACTGGACATAGGGGCCGACCGGGCCGCCGACATCGGGGCCTTCGTCGTGCGTCAGGCCGCACTCTGCCATCGTCTTATAGATCACATCGACCGCGCCGTCCACCAGACGACCCTGATCGGTGTCTTCGATGCGGAGAATGAACTTGCCGCCGAAGTGGCGGGCGATGAGCCAGGTATAGAGCGCCGTTCTCAGGTTGCCGACGTGCATATAGCCCGTGGGGCTGGGCGCAAAGCGGGTGCGTGCTTCGCCCTTGGGGATGCGCGCTTCCATCTCTTCAAAAAAATCCATCTTGGATTCCTCCATATCTTTTGTGTTATCCTACATAATATATAGTTTTTTTCGTCAGCAGTCAATGACGGATTGCGAAATTCGTGCGGTTGTGTTAAAATAGCTGCAACTATGGAAATTTACGCAAAGAGGGTTAAACTATGGAACAGAAAAAACGCATCTTTTCGGGCATTCAGCCGAGCGGCGATCTGACGCTTGGCTCTTATATGGGCGCGATCAAGAACTGGGTGGCCTTGCAGGATGAATACGACTGCCTGTACTGCATCGTGGACATGCACGCGATCACCGTGCGCCAGGTTCCGGCGGATTTAAGAAGAAGAAGCCTCGAGCAGCTCGCGCAGTACATTGCCTGCGGTTTGGATCCCAAGAAGAACATCATGTTCATCCAGTCGCACGTCCCCGCACACGCGGAATTGAGCTGGGTGCTCGGCTGCTACACGCAGTTCGGCGAGCTCTCGCGCATGACGCAGTTCAAGATGAAGTCCCAGCAGCACGCGGATAATATTACGGCCGGCCTTTTTACCTACCCTGTTCTCATGGCGGCAGACATCCTTGTCTATCAGGCAGATCTTGTCCCCGTGGGCGAAGACCAGAAGCAGCATGTCGAGCTCTGCCGCGATATCGCAAGCCGCTTTAATAACTCCTTCCCCGATACCTTTACGCTGCCCGAGCCCTTCATTCCGAAGATGGGCGCGCGCATCATGAGCCTGGGAAGCCCGGAAAACAAGATGTCGAAATCCGACCCCGACGGCTGCGTCTACATGATGGATAAGCCCGAGGATATCATGCGCAAGTTCAAGCGCGCCGTGACCGACTGCGAGACGGCAGTGCGCTATGACCGGGAGAATAAGCCCGGCGTTTCGAATCTGCTCACGATCTACTGCGCCGCGACCGGCAAAACCATGGCAGAGGCGGAAGCCGAGTTTGCGGGACAGGGCTACGGCGTGTTCAAACCCGCCGTCGGCGAAGCGGTCGTGGAGCTCATGCGCCCGATCCGCGAGGAGACGGAAAAACTGCTCGGCGACAAGGCGTATCTCGAGTCCATCTATAAAGAGGGCGCGGAGAAGGCATCGTATCTTGCTAACAAGACGCTTCGCAAAGTATACAAAAAGGTGGGCTTTGTTGCCCGCTGATGGGAGTGTGACGTATGAACACCGATACGGCGATTACCATGCTGCTGGCCATGGGCGTGGCGGCAGTGGTGTCGTTTTTGTCGACGCCGATGGTCAAAAGCCTCGCCTATAAGGTTGGCGCCATCGACGTTCCGAAGGACAACCGGCGCATGCACAAGGTGCCGATTCCACGTTTGGGCGGCCTTGCCATCTTTCTGGCGTTTTTGCTGTCGGTTCTGGTCTTCGCAAACATCGACCGGCAGATGCAGGGAATTCTGCTTGGCGCGACGATGATCGTCGTGCTGGGCGTGATGGACGATATCATGGCGCTGAACGCACTGCCGAAGCTCATCGTGCAGATTCTGGCTGCCGGTATTGCTGTCTATCACGGTTGCGTCATCCAGTTTGTCTCGAACCCCAACGTCTTTTCGAGCATGACGTATCTGAACCTCGGCTGGTGGTCGTATCCGATCACGATCATCTGGATCGTTGCGATCACAAACGCGGTGAACCTGATTGACGGCCTCGACGGCTTAGCGGTCGGCGTGTCCGCTATCTCGACGGCCTCAATCACGGTCATCGCGCTCATGGTTGCCGAGACGAATGTCGCCGTCGTGCTCGCGGCGCTCTTTGGCGCGTGCCTGGGCTTCATTCCCTACAACATGAACCCGGCGAAAATTTTTATGGGAGACACGGGCGCGACGTTCCTGGGCTACATTCTGGCCACGCTTTCCGTGACCGGTCTATTCAAAATGTACGCCATCATCTCCTTTGCCGTGCCGTTTCTCATTCTCGGCGTGCCGATTTTCGATATCTGCTTTGCCTTCCTGCGCCGCATTGCCAAGGGGCAGAACCCCATGAAGGCAGACCGCGGGCATGTCCATCACCGGCTCATCGACATGGGCTTTTCGCAGAAGCAGGCCGTCGCGATTTCCTATATGCTGGCGGGCATTCTGGGTTTGGCGGCAGTTTTGCTCACGTCGTCGGGCGAGCTCAAGGCCTTGATTCTGATCGGCGCGATCTTCGTTGTCGGCGCCATCGGCATGCGCGCGATTTTCGGCGCGAAGGAGCCGCCGCAGGAGCACACGAGTGAACAGCCCAATCAGCACGAGACGCTGTCTTCCGAACAGCAGGAGGAGAAGCATGCAGAAGATTAAAGTGATGTCCGTCTTCGGCACAAGGCCGGAGGCAATCAAAATGGCGCCGCTCGTCAAGGAGCTCGAGCGCCGCGAAGAAATCGAATCCTACGTCTGCCTGACCGGCCAGCACCGCGAGATGCTGGACTCCGTCATGGAGATCTTTGACCTCAAGGCAGACTTTGACCTCAATATCATGGAAAAGCGGCAGACGCTCGCCACGATCACGACGAAGACGCTTCTCGGGATGGAAAAGGTCTTCGAGGAAAAGAAGCCGGACCTTATCTTGGTGCACGGCGACACGTCCACAACGTTTGCAGGTGCTCTGGCGGCATTTTACCATCAGGTGAAGGTCGGACATGTCGAAGCGGGTCTTCGCACGTGGGATAAGTATTCGCCCTTCCCGGAGGAAATGAACCGGACGTTAGTCGGCGATATTGCAGACCTTCATTTTTCGCCCACGAAGGCGAACGCGGAAAATCTCCGGCGCGAGTCGGTCATGGGAGACGTCTTCATCACCGGCAACACGGCGATCGACGCGATGCGCTATACGGTAAATAAGGACTTCCAATTCGGGATTCCGGAGCTGGACAGCCTCGACTTTGCGGGAAAGCGCGTCATTGTCGTGACCTGCCATCGCCGGGAGAACTACGGCCAGCCCATGCAGGATATCATGCACGCGATTTTGGAGGTTGTAAATACCCATCCGGATGTGGAGGTCGTGTATCCGGTGCATTTGAGCCCCGTGGTGCGCGAGTGCGCGTTCCCGATTCTGGGCGGGCATGAGCGGATTCACCTGATCGACCCGGTGAATGTAGAGCAGATGCACAACCTGATGTCCCGCTGCTATATGGTCATGACCGACTCCGGAGGACTTCAGGAGGAAGCGCCCGCGCTGGGAAAGCCCGTGCTTGTTATGCGCCGGGAGACAGAGCGGCCGGAGGCCGTCGCCGCCGGAACGGCAAAGCTTGCGGGTGTGGAAAAAGATACGATTGTGAAGCTCGCGTCCGAGCTTCTCGACAGCCCTGACGCCTACGCGAAAATGGCAAAGGCCGTCAACCCTTACGGCGACGGTCATGCCAGCGCGCGCATCGCGGACGCAATTTTGTGGCATTTCGGCGCGCGGGAGGAAAAGCCTGCGGATTTCTGCGCAGAATAAGCCTGTTAGGATAAGGAAGGAGGTGCGAGTTGGAGCAGGAGCATAAAAACTTGAAACCGCTGCTTCTCGCAGCCGTCGCCGCCGTGACGGTGATCGCGATTCTGCTCGTCTTCTTTTTCAGCGGCGGCAGAAGCGAGAACGCGCAGACCATCATTCTGCCCGAGCCGCCCGCGCAGGAGCAGACGCCGGAGGAAGAGCAGCCGGAGGCAAGCCTCGCGGAGGTCACGCGGGAGAATGTGCAGAGCGTGCTGAAAAAAAGCGTCGCCCGCCCGTCGAGCTACCACCAGAGCATGCAGATCGTCATCACCTCTGGCGATGTCCAGCGCACGCAGACGGCGGAGCTCTGGGTCAAAGGAGAGCTCATGAAGGCGCAGATCACGGACGAGCTGGAAACAAAGACGATTCTGGCCGACGCGACGACGCTCTATGTCTGGTATGACGAGGAAGAGCCTGTGCAGATGGCGCGCGGCGCGAGTATGCGTACGGACAATCTCGCGGGTATTCCGACCTACGAGCAGATTCAGGATTACGCGAAATCCCAGATCACGCAGGCCGCGTTCGTGACCCTTTCCGAGCAGGAGGCCGACTGCGTCTATGTCAGCGCGCAGGACGGAAGCGTCCGGCAGGACTACTGGGTGCGGCTCGACAGCGGACTTTTATGTAAGCAAACCATGACCGTTGGGGACGAGCTGGTCTACTTAATGGAGCAGACCGGACTGGAGATATTCCCGGACAGCGACGAAGCCTTAGAGGGCGTATTTTGCCTGCCGGACGGCACGGAGCCGTTTTCTACAGAAGCATAACGGCGGCGACGGTTAAAAGAAGCGTCAGGCTGTCGTCCTCATCCGTCTCCATCAGAACCAATAGCAAAATCAGCAGCACCAGCAGATCTCCCGCGTCGATCCCCGGCGGCAGCAGCCTTCTCAGCGGCCGGTCAGGAGGGCACGCGGCAGGCGGAGGCGGCTTTTGCGGCGCGGGCGGATCTGCGCAGGAGGTTTCCGGCTTCAGCGGCTTTGGAGAAGCGGCCGGAGGCCTTGATGCGGGGCGCTCCATACGGGGCGGCTCCGGCGGCGAAGCGGGCTCCGATCGGTTTACAGACGGCGCATCCGGGACGACGGTGCGCTGAAACGTCCCATCCGGCGAGGGCGTGTATCGGTTATACATGCGCATGACTCCTTTCTCTACTCTTTTTGATCGCGGCCGCGCAGCGCTGCGCCTGCCAGACGCGAGATTCTGGCGGCCTGCATGGCGCGGTCGATTTTTTCGCGGCGCTCGGGCTTTAAAAA
>CAKUNY010000007.1 GCA_934668605.1 uncultured Oscillospiraceae bacterium
CCGAAGATCGACTTTATCAAGGTCATGAACCGTCTGAAGGATAAGCCCGACGGCAAGTTCATCGAAGTCACCGCCATCACCCCGACCCCGTTCGGCGAGGGCAAGTCCACCGTCTCCCTCGGCCTCATCGAAGGTCTTGGCAAGCTGGGTCTGAATGTCGGCGGCGCGCTTCGTCAGCCCTCCGGCGGCCCGACGATGAACGTCAAGGGCACTGCTGCCGGCGGCGGCAACGCGCTTCTGATGCCGATGACCGAGTTCTCCCTCGGCCTGACCGGCGATATCAACGATATCATGAACGCGCACAACCTGGCGATGGTCGCTCTGAACGCGCGTATGCAGCACGAGCGCAACAACAACGACGAGTGGCTGGCCAGCAAGGGTCTGAAGCGTCTGGATATCGACCCCAAGCGTGTGGAGATGGGCTGGGTCCTGGACTTCTGCGCACAGGGTCTTCGCAATATCATCATGGGCATCGGCGGTCGTCTGGACGGCTACCTGATGGAGTCCAAGTTCGGCATCGCTGTCGGCTCCGAGCTGATGGCCATCCTCGCTGTCGCCCGCGAC
This sequence comes from uncultured Oscillospiraceae bacterium, assembly GCA_934668605.1. Taxonomy (GTDB): domain Bacteria; phylum Bacillota; class Clostridia; order Oscillospirales; family Oscillospiraceae; genus CAG-170. Next base: position 565 of record CAKUNY010000007.1, read on the forward strand.
CTCAAGGATCTGCGTGAGCGTATCGGCAAGATCGTTGTTGCCTACTCCAAGAGTGGCGAGCCCGTCACCTGCGAGGATCTCGAGGTTGCCGGCGCCATGACCGCCTGGATGCGCAATACCATCAACCCCACCATGTGCTACACGGTCGAGCATCAGCCGGTTCTGGTCCATGCAGGCCCGTTCGCCAACATCGCCATCGGCCAGTCCTCTGTTATCGCTGACCGTCTGGCCCTGAAGCTCTTCGATTACCATGTCACCGAGTCCGGCTTCGCTGCCGACATCGGCTTCGAGAAGTTCTGGAACGTCAAGACCCGTCTTTCCGGCCTGACCCCGAACGTCTCCGTTCTGGTTGCGACCGTCCGCGCGCTCAAGATGCACGGCGGCGGCCCGAAGGTCACCCCGGGCGCACCCCTTGCCAAGGAGTACACCGAGGAGAACCTCGAGCTTCTCGAGAAGGGCACCTGCAACCTGTTCCACCATGTGAACACCATCAAGAAGTCCGGCATCAACCCGGTCGTCTGCATCAACCGCTTCTACACCGATACCGACGCGGAGATCGCGCTTCTGAAGAAGCTCTGCGCCGAGCACGGCGTCCGCTGCGCCGAGTCCAACCACTGGCGCTTCGGCGGCGAAGGCGCGATTGAGCTGGCCAAGACCGTTGTCGAGGCTTGCGAAGATCCCGTCAGCGTCAAGTTCCTGTATGACCTCGAGATGCCGCTGCGTCAGCGCGTCGAGCTCATCGCGAAGGAAGTCTACGGCGCAGACGGCGTCGAATGGGCGCCTCTGGCTGTCCAGAAGGCCGAGCGCTTCGAGGCTGACCCGAAGTACAAGGACTACTGCACGATGATGGTCAAGACCCACCTGTCCCTGTCCGACGATCCCACCAAGAAGGGCGAGCCGAAAGGCTGGAAGCTCAAGGTGCGCGATATTCTCGAATACGGCGGCGCGAAGTTCCTCTGCCCGATGGCCGGTACCATCTCCATGATGCCCGGTACGGCTGCCAACCCCGCATATCGCCGTGTCGACGTCGACACCGAGACGGGCAAGGTCAGCGGCCTGTTCTAAAATCGAACAAAGGCGGAGCTGAAAAGCTACATACGCAAACCCAACCGGGAGGCGGCGGATATCCGCCGCCTCTCTTTCTGAATAAGGAGAAACATTTCATGGATATGACGACAAAATCCTGCCGTGAATTTGTCACGGTTCTGGCCTCCAACGAACCGGCTCCCGGCGGCGGCGGCGCATCGGCTCTCGTTGCCGCGCTCGGCACAGCGCTGGGCAATATGGTGGGCTCGCTCACGGTCGGCAAGAAGAAATATGCCGATGTGGAAGAGGAGATCAAGGCGCTCATGAAGGAGTGCGACGACCTCCAGACCCAGCTTCTCGATCAGGTTCCCGCCGACGCGGAGGGCTTTGTGCCCCTGGCGAAGGCCTACGGCATCCCCAAGGACGACCCCACGAGAGCGGAAACGCTTGAAAAGGCGACGATCATCGCCTGCCAGGTTCCGATGCACATCATGGAGCTGTGCTGCAAGTCTTTGGACGCCATCAAGATCTTTGCCGACAAGGGCTCCCGCCTCGCCGTTTCCGACGCGGGCTGCGGCGCGGTGATCGTGAAGTCCGCGCTGCAAGCGGCGTCCTTGAACGTCTTCATCAACACCAAGACGCTCCAGAACCGCGAGGTCGCGGAGGAAATGAACGCGAAGTGCCTCGGCATGCTGGACACCTATGGCAAGCTGGCAGACGAAATTTTTGAGACGGTCAAGGCCGGATTTTTCAAATAAGTAAGGAGATCAGAATCATGGCAAAATTACTGCTTGGTAAGGAAGTTACCGCTGCGATGAACGAAAAGCTTCAGGCGCGCGTCGCGGCTCTGAAGGAAAAGGGCGTTACCCCGAAGCTGGCCATCGTCCGCTGCGGCGAGAACCCCTCCGATCTGTCCTATGAAAAGGGCGCAACGGCTCGTGCGGAGCTCATCGGCGTCGAGGTTCAGAAGTTTGTCCTGCCCGAGGATGTCTCGAAGGAAGACCTGATCGCGCAGATCGAAGCGATCAACAAGGACGACTCGATCCACGGCTGCCTGATGTTCCGCCCGCTTCCCAAGCACCTCAAGGCCGACCAGGACGAGATCTGCAACCATCTGGCAGCAGCCAAGGACGTCGACTGCATGACCGATCTCTCCAACGCCGGCGTCTTCACCGGCAAGAAGCTCGGCTTCGCTCCCTGCACGCCGCAGGCCTGCATGGAAATTCTCGACTACTACGGCATTGACTGCAAGGGCAAGAACGCCGTTGTCATCGGCCGCTCCCTCGTCGTCGGCAAGCCCGCCGCGATGATGCTGATGGCCAAGAACGCAACCGTCACCATGTGCCACACCAAGACCGTGGACGTGGCCGGTATCGCGCGCAAGGCGGACATTCTCGTCTCTGCGGCTGGCGTTCTCAATAGCCTCACGAAGGACTATGTCTCCGAAAATCAGGTCGTCATCGACGTCTCCATCAACTGGGATCCCGAGAAGGTCAATGCCAAGGGCGGCAAGGGCGCCATCGCGGGCGACGCGGTCTTCTCCGAGGTTGAGCCGATCGTCGGCGCCATCACCCCGGTTCCCGGCGGCGTAGGCTCCGTCACAACGTCCGTTCTGATCGGCCACGTTGTGGAAGCTGCTGAGCGTACTCTGTAAGCGTTTGAACATTTTTCTGCCGCCGGACGCATTTTCCGGCGGCAGTATTTCTCAAAGAGAGGGAATGATTGCATGAAAGAAAAATTCAAGCTGCCAGAAAAAGCGATCCGCCTCTGGTTCTGGCTGTTTGCCGCGCTGTGCCTGGTCGCGGCGGCCGCCATGCCGGATCGCGGACAGATGGTCGAGGGCATGCTGCGCCTTTGCACGCTGCCGTATCAGTCTGCCAACAGCTATTTTGACGCGTCGGGCGGCGGCTTTGCCGGTACGTTTCTGAATACGGCGGTGGTCTGCGCGGTCTGCGCAGCCATTTACTCGCTTCCCGGCAGCAAGCCGGACGGCGTTTCGGTGCTGGCGTTTTTCCTGACGGCGGGCTTCTGCTTCTGGGGCATTACGGTGCTGAACATCTGGTTCTGCTTCGCGGGCGTGCTGCTGGCATGTCTTTTGCGGAAGGTGAACCCCTGCACGCAGGGAAACGTCTTCCTGTTTTCTACAGGCATTGCGCCCCTGATGACAGACCTGCTTGTTCGCTATCCGGGCGCGGAGGCGCATGGCGTGACGCTCTTCGGCGCAATTGTGACGCTGATAGTCTGCTTTGTCATTGGCCTTGTTCTGCCCGCGGGATTGACGCACAGCCCGAAGGTGCACAAGGGGTATGACCTCTATTCTGCCGCGGTTCCGGTCGGCCTTCTGGCCTTTTTCCTGCGCGCGGTGCTCTATCGGGTGCTGGGCGGAACGCTGCCGGATGGCGCAGGTGTCGGCGCGGGCGACGGAAACTGGACGGTTGCGAACCTCTTCTGCTTTGCGGCCTTCGCGCTGGCGCTGGTGCTGGGTCTTCTGCTCGGCGGCAGCTTCAAGCAGTACGGCGCGCTTTTGAAGGACACCGGCTTCGGCGCAGATTACGGCGCGAAATACGGCGCAGGTACGGCAATTATGAACTTCGCCGTCTACGGCCTGTTCATTGTGCTGTATTATAATCTGATCGGCGCAAAATGGAACGCGGCGACGCTCGGCTGCGTGCTGTGCATGGTCTGCTGCTGCTTCAAGGGAAGCCACCCGGCGAATGTCTGGCCGATCATGGCGGGCTATGTCGCGGCGTCGTTTTTGACAAAGGCGCTCTGCGCGGCGCTCGGCACCGACTTTACAACCGCCATCAACGCGCAGGCGATCGTGATCGGTCTTTGCTTTGCAAACGGCCTGAGCCCGGTCGCGGGAAATTACGGCTGGCTGGCCGGGTTCGTCTTTGCCATGCTCCACTACGGCCTGGTCACGAGCGTACCGTTCACGCACGGCGGGTTCCTGCTGTATAACGGCGGCTTTACGGCGGGTCTGATCTGTACGCTGTTTATCCCCGTGATGGAAGCCTTTTTCCGCACAAAGCCGGAAAAAAGCGAGCTGAAAGCCCAAAAGTAATCGGGTTTTTGAGAGGAGGCCTTCCGATGCATTACTGCGACAACTGCCATCTCATCTGCGAAGGGTCTGTGTGCCCGTACTGCAGCAAAACGCCGCTGCGCGAGCCGGAAGCCGGAGACTACTGCTATCTTGCAACGTTGGTCTCCCCGTGGGGCGAGGCCTTGCAGGAGATGCTGCAAGACGCGGATATTCCGTGCCTTGCCCGGCAGGCAAGAAGCGTTCTGTATTCCGTCGCCTTCGGTCAGACGCACGCGGAGCTGGAGCTTTTTGTGCCGTATGAGCATCTGGAACAGGCGGCAAGTTTGCAAAAGAGCCTTCTGACAAGCGAGCTGACCGAGCAGGACACCCCGGAAAACCCCCAATAACAGCCATCGCGCCGCAGCCCGGACATGGACTGCGGCGCGATTTTCAGTTAGGAGGATAAAAATTGCTTTGGAAAAAGGTTTGCGGCTCAGTCGGCGAAGAGAGGCGTCGAGAGATAGCGGTCGCCGGTGTCGGGCAGGAGGACGACGATGGTCTTTCCTTCGTTTTCCGGGCGCTTGGCAAGCTCCAGGCCAGCCCACACGGCGGCGCCGGAGGAAATGCCGACCAGAACGCCCTCGCGGCGGCCAAACTCCTTGCCGGTCTTGAATGCATCGTCGTTGTCGACGGGGATGATCTCATCATAGACCTTCGTGTCCAGCACGTCGGGGACAAAGCCCGCGCCGATGCCCTGGATCTTATGCGGGCCGGCAACGCCGGTGGACAAAACCGCCGAGGTCTTGGGCTCCACAGCCACGACCTTGACATTCGGGTTCTTCGATTTCAGGAACGAGCCCGTGCCGGTGATGGTGCCGCCGGTGCCGACGCCAGCGACGAAGATATCGACCTTGCCGTCGGTGTCTTCCCAGATTTCGGGGCCGGTCGTCTCAAAATGCGCCTTGGGGTTTGCGGGGTTCACGAACTGGCCGGGGACGAAGCTGTTCGGAATTTCCTTTGCCAGCTCGTCTGCCTTCGCGATCGCGCCCTTCATGCCCTTTGCGCCCTCGGTGAGCACCAGCTCCGCGCCATAGGCCTTCATCAGCTGGCGGCGCTCAACGGACATGGTTTCGGGCATGACGATAATAATGCGGTAGCCGCGCGCGGCAGCGACGGAGGCAAGGCCAATGCCGGTGTTGCCAGAGGTCGGCTCAATGATCACCGAGCCCTCCTTGAGAAGTCCCTTCTGCTCCGCGTCGTCGATCATGGCCTTGGCGATACGATCCTTGACCGAGCCCGCCGGGTTCAGGTACTCGAGCTTTGCAAGCAGCTTTGCCTTGAGGCCGTATTCCTTTTCCAGATGCGTGAGCTCCAGCAGCGGGGTCTTTCCAATGAGCTGATCGGCAGAAGTATAAATCTTAGACATATCAAAAATCTCCTTTTCAAAGACAAGTATTCAGACTCTGGTTTGTTTTCTATCGGTATCCGTATCTCTGTCTGCCGCAACATCGCGCGGTCCGGACGGCGCAGAGGAAAAGCTTCGTCATAAAGCGTCCCGGCTTTCTGTTATTTATACCACCTACTTGGTAGGTTGGTATAGTTATAGCACAGGAAGCCACTTCTGTCAAGTAAATTCTGAAATTTTTTCCTGCCTTGCACAATTCCGGGGAGCATGCTATACTGCAAGCAGAAGCCTGAACGTTTGAACAATGGAGGGTGTGGTATGAAAAACCGGATTCTGACCATCGTTACGCTCGTTTTTCTGCTGCTGGCGCTCGCCGGATGCAGTCGGGAGCCTGGCGTGAAGGAAACCTATGAAGGGAACCTCGGAACATACGAGGAGCTGACAGACGGCACGTGGCGCTGTAACGGCCGCAGCTATGCCTACCGGCTGGAGATCCGGGGCAGACTCTCAAACGCCGCCTGCGACAGCGTGTATGTGTATTTGAGCAACCGCCGGGACATTTCATTTGAGCAGGCCTGGAAGGCAAGCGGCCTGAGCAGCAATTTAAGCGATTATTTTTCGCCCGAGGAGGCCGTTCTGGTCGAGCTTAAAACCGTGTAGCGCAAAAGGAGAAAAACTATGCAGAAGCTGAAAGAGACGTTATTTTCCCCGAATGGAATGCGGATCGTCAACGCGTTGTTCCTGCTGTCCCTGGTCTTTCCCAGAAGCGGGCTGGGTCTTCTTGCAAATCTTGCGTGGGCGGCCTATCTTCTTTTTTGCGTGAACTATGCAGAGGGAAAGGTCAGCCGGATCATCTATTGCGTTTTTCTGGCCATCGCGGTGACCCTGAGCGGGATCAACCTGTATTCTTTGCTGCGCTGATGATTTGCTGTTCTGCGCCAAAGCGCCCGTTTCGCGAACGTATCGCAAAACGGGCGCTTGTATTTTAATCGATGTATCAACGAGGTTCGTAGGGGCGGACACCTCTGTCCGCCCGGCAAAACGCACTTCCGAAACACGAAAACCATCGGCAAATTCGTAACTTCCCTTGGGCGGACAGAGCCGTCCGCCCCTACGAAATTTTCGGAAATCGTTCGATTTCGCGTAAGGGCGTATGTAAGCTTGAAATTAGTCGGCATACTCCGGGGTCAATTCTGTCGAAAGCTGCTGCATGCTCTTCGCAAACGCATCCGTATCCAGTCCGGCGTACTGGACAACGGCGCAGCGCCCGGCCTCCATCGGCGCCTCGCGCAGATAAAACTCCGACAGAAGCGGCGCGGAAAGCCCCGCCTTTTGAAGCTTCGCCGCAAGAACCTCTCCGCGCTCTTTCGTGTGGAAGGCCAGAAGAAAATGAAGCCCCGCGATGGCCTGCCTTGCCTCGCAGAGTTTCGCCAGCTCCGGCTGCGAGAGAATGTCCAGCAGCGTCTGCAAGCGCACCTTATAGTGCTTTTTCATCCGCGAGACGTGCCGCTCAAAGTAGCCGCCGTCCAGAAACCTCGTCAGCGTCAGCTGCTCAAAAGACGGCACAGCGCAGCTGTAAAAGCCCATCGTCTGCTGCCAGAGGCCAAGCAGCACCTGCGGCAGGATCATGTAGCTGATGCGAAGCGCGGGCGCGATGGTCTTGGAAAACGTGTTGAGATAGATCACCCGGCCTCTCGTGTCCAGACTCTGAAGCGTCGGCACCGGCCTTCCGGAAAAACGGAACTCCGAGTCATAGTCATCCTCGATCAAGAACCTCCCCTCCGCGCGCTCCATCCACGCAAGAAGCTCCTGCCGCCGCGTGATCGGCATGACGGTTCCCGTCGGGTACTGGTGTGACGGCGACAGGTGGACGATCTGCGCGTCGCTTGCTTCCAGCTCTTCAACCCGCACGCCGCTTTCATCCATCGACACCGGCACGACCTGCGCGCCGCTTTTCTCGTATACCTGCGCGAGCGTCCGGTGGCAGGGGTCTTCGATCGCAAAGCGCCGGTTCCTCCCCAAAAACTGCACCAGAAGCGCGTAAAAATACTCCGTGCCAGCGCCGATGACGATCTGCTCCGGCTGCACCAAAAGCCCCCGCTGCCGCGCAAGCTCCCCCGCGATGGCCTGCCGCAGCGGAAGCAGCCCGCCGCTCGGAACCGGCTGGAGTAAATATTGACCTTCGTCCAAAATGACGCTTCGCATGAGCTTCGCCCACACGGAAAACGGAAAGAGCTCCGCCGCGGCGCTCTGCGCGAGTTCCGGTTCGCTCGGCCGCTCCGGCAGACTCGCTGGACGAACGGGCGGCTGCGCCAGAAGCGGCATATGCGCCACAAAGTAGCCCGAGCGCTCGCGCGATGTGAGATACCCTTCGTCCAGAAGCTGGGCGTAGGCCGTCTCAACGGTGATCTTGCTGAGACTCAAATGCTCGGCCAGCGCCCGCTTTGACGGAAGCTTCTCCCCGCCGGGGAGCCTGCCGGATAGAATGTCCGCGCGGATGGCCTCATAGAGCTGGGCATAGAGCGGCGTTTTGCTGCGCGGGGAAAGCTCGTAGGTTCGAATCATGATTGCCTCCGATCTGGCCTTATAAATCAGAATTGTTTTGGCAATTTCTAAAGTGCCAGTCTATGCTATAATATCGGCACGCAATGAAAAAGTCAACGGAGGATTCCAACATGAAAGAGAAAAAGTTTTCCACGTATCAGATCGTATTTGTCGCAGTCATGGCGGCGCTCGTCTGCGTCGTGACCTTCTTCCGCTTCCCGCTTCTGGGCTCGAAGGTGCACTTCGCGAACGCCATGTGCCTGCTCTCCGGCATGCTCTTTGGCCCGATGCTGGGCGGTCTTGCGGCAGGCCTCGGCTCGATGCTCTATGACGCGCTGTTCGGCGGCTATGATTTTATCAACTGCCTGATCACGTTCGTGTCCAAGTTCCTGATGGCCGCGATCTGCGCCTGGATCGCCTTCGGCGGCGAGGAAGACAGCAAGGGCAAGCACGCGCGGCTCGTTGTGGGCAGCGTCGTCGGCGCACTGAGCTACGTCGCGCTCTATATGCTCAAAACGTATATTTTCCAGCGCTTTGTCCACGGATATCCCCTTGACGCGGTTGTCGTCACGATGGGCAGCAAGCTCCCGGCGTCGCTTATCAACGCCGTCTTCGCCATGATCGTCGCGCCCATTTTGTACGCGGCCATCGCTCCGGCGCTGCGCCGCAAAGGCATGCTCGAAAAGCTCCGCAAATAAGCAGCATACAAAAAGCCCGCGTGTAACGATCAAATCGCCGCACGCGGGCTTTGTTTGTTAGAAGGTATATTCTTCCGCAACGTACAGGAAATCTCGTAGGGGCGGGCGACTCTGCCCGCCCTTTGGCAGTACGATTTCGCCGCAGAATATCGCGTTTCGGAAGTGCGTTTTGCCGGGCGGACAGAGTCGTCCGCCCCTACGAACCCCCCCCGGAAGATTTCCGAAATTCCGAAGGGTAGCGGTTATGCGCCCTGAACGATCGCCCAGAACGCATTTGCGGTCGGAGCCAGCAGCGCATCGGGGTATTCGTAATCCTTCGTGTGAAGCGGAGCGTGGGCTTCTCCTGCGCCGATGCCGAAGAATGCACCGGGGATATGCAGGAGGTAATGACCAAAGTCCTCGCTCCAGCGCATGGGAACCTCCAGCGTTTTCCCTCCGCAAAGAGAAAGCACCTTCTGCGCGCACACCGGGGTATTTTCCGTCGCGGGGAACACGTCCTGTTCTTCAAATGAAACGTCCAACCCCGCTTCCTCCGCCAGCGCCTTCGCGCAGCCAAGCACTGCCGTCCGGAGGGCGTCCAAATCCCGGTTTCGCTCCGCGCGCAGCGTCAGCCAGACCTCCGCCCGTGCGCACGCCGCGCCGAAGGCCTTCTCTCCGAGCTCCGCGCCAATGACCGTGCAGAGCGTCATAGCCGTAAAATGCGCCGGATTTGCCAGCTCCGGCAGCGCGCAGAGAAGCTTCCCCACGGCAAGCGCCGGATTTTTTCCGTTCTCCGGGTAGGCCGCGTGCGTCGGAGCGCCCTGAAAGCGAAGCGTCACACCGCGAGACGCGCAGGCAAATGTGCCGGGCTTCGTGTAGACCGCGCCTTCCGGAAAGCCTGGAAGATTGTGCGCGCCGTAAATTTCGGCAACTTGCTCCTTTTCGAAGAGCTCGCAGCAGGGAGCCGCGCCCGCGCCGGTTTCTTCGGCGGGCTGGAACAGAAGAAACACGTTCCGGCCTACGCTTTTTCCTTCCAGCAGCAAGGCCACCGCGCAGAGACTCGCCGCGTGCCCGTCGTGCCCGCAAAGGTGCGCCGCGCCGCCGTCCAGTGTCGCCAAAGCATCAAAGTCTGCGCGCAGGGCAATCGCGGGCTTAGAGGAATTCTCCTCCCGGTGCGCCGCGTAGAACCCTTCGCCGCAGGGGTGAATCTCCAATGCTGTGTGCTCGCGCAGAAAGTCCTGCAAAAGCGCCTTCGTCCTGACCTCCTGCCCGGAAATTTCGGGGCATTGGTGCAGCGCATGGCGCAGGTTCTGAATCAGTTGAAGCTGCTGGTTCGTCATAATTCTCTTCCTTTCCGAAAAAAGCGGACAGACGGTTTTCCGCCTGCCCGCAATGTTTTTATCCGATGGAGATCAGATGTACTGCTGGGTTTCCACGTCGATCACGCCGCGCGTTGTGATGCGGAGCGTCGGGATGACCGGCAGCGCCATGAAGCTGAGCGTCATGAACGGATCGATGCCGCGGCTCACGCCGAGGGAGAACGCCGCGTCCTTCGCCGCCTCGAGCTCCTCGTTCATTTTCGTGAGCGGCTCGTCGGACATGATGCCCGCGATCTCCAGAACGACGCTCGAGAGAACCTTGCCGTCCTTGACGACGACAATGCCGCCGTGGTTTTCGACAATGTAGTTTGCCGCAAACGCCATATCCGCCGCGTTCGTGCCGACAACAATGATGTTGTGCGAGTCGTGGGAAATGGACGTCGCGACCGCGCCGGACTTGAGGCCGTAGCCCTGAATGTAGCCGAGGCCAATGTGGCCGGTGTTCTTGTGCCGCTCAACGACGGCGATTTTCAGGATGTCCTTCTCCAAGTCTACATGCTCTGCGTAGCCGTTGTCGGTCGTGACGATCTCGCCCGGAATCATGCCAATGACGCCGCGCTGCCGCACGTCTTCGAAGTCGGCTTCTGTCAGGTGCCGGACATGGAACGTGTCGTGCGCCCGCTCGTCCAGATATTCCTCGATTGCGGGGGCGGGGAACTCCTTGAGCTTGCCGTCATTATAATACAGCTCGCCCTTTTTGAAAACCATTTCGACGTTAAAATTCTTGAAATTGTCGATGATCGCGAAGTCCGCCAGATACCCGGGGGCGATTGCGCCGCGGTTATTGAGCAGGAAGTAGCGCGCCGCGTGGTGGCAGGCGACCTTGACGGTCAGAATCGGGTCTGCGCCGTACTTGTTGATGGCCTCGCGGCAGATGTAGTCGATGTGACCCTTCTCCAAAAGATCGTTCGGGTGCTTGTCGTCCGTGCAGAACATGCAGCGCTCGGCGTACTGCGGGGTAAGAAGTCCCGCCAACGCCTCGAGGTTTCTTGCCGCCGTGCCCTCGCGGATCATGATGAACTGGCCGCGCTTGAGCTTTTCGAGCGCGTCTTCGATCGTCGAGCACTCATGATCAGAGTAAACGCCCGCCGCGATGTACGTATCCAGATCTTTCCCGAGCAGACCCGGCGCGTGCCCGTCGATCTTCTTGTGGTGCGCCTGCGCGGCGACAATCTTGGAGACGACCTCCTTGTCGTTGTGAATGACGCCGTATGCGTTCATCATCTCGGCCAGACCCTGGACTCTGGGGTAGTCATAGAACGAGTCGATCGCGCGGTAGTCTAAATTCGCGCCCGATTCGTCCATCGGCGTTGCCGGAACGCAGGACGGCAGCATGAACCGCACGTCGATGGGGAGGTCTTCCGTTGCCTGGAACATGTAGTCGATGCCGTCGGTTCCCATGACGTTCGTGATCTCGTGGGGGTCGGTGATGACGGTCGTCGTGCCATGCGGCAGCGTGGCTCTTACGAATTCCTTGGGGCTGACGAGGCTCGACTCCAGATGGATATGCGCGTCAATAAAGCCCGGGCAGACGATTTTGCCCGTCATGTCGTATTCGACCTCGCCGTCGTACGCTCCCAGACCCACGATCAGGCCGTTGGCGCAGGCGATATCGCAGGTCGTCAGCTCGTTGGAGAAGACGTTGACGAACGTCGCGTTCTTGAGCACCAGATCGGCCTTTTTGCGGCCAGAGGCGGCTTCAATCACCTTCTGCTTTTTCAGAAGCTTTCTCTGAATTTTTCCCGCGTAGCTTTCGGTTGTGACTGCCATGAGAAATCATCCTTTCTTCGTTATAAACTGGCGCTGATCATCGCCGTGTGTCCGGTTGCTTCCGCTTCTGTGTGTTAAGCACAGCTTCTTGCTGGTATTAGCACAAATTATACTCCAATGCACAGAATTTGTCCATACTGTTTTTGTGGCTGCTCTAAAAATTTGTTTGTTTTCGCCGATGCTGAACGGGTTCTGTACAAGCAGGTGCCGCCATGCTATACTATAAAAATCAAACGATCAAATTGAGGCGAGACTATGAAGCTTTTGATGCACATCTGCTGCGCGCCGTGCGCCAATCTGCCGATCGACGTGCTGCGCGCGGACGGAATCGATCTGACCGGCTACTGGTATAACCCGAACATCCACCCCTTCACTGAATACCGCGCGCGCCGCAACTGCTTGCAGGAATACGCGAAGACGATCGAGCTTCCCCTTCTCGTGCGCGACGATTACGGCCTTCGCCCCTTTGTCCGCGCGGTGGCGGACGATATCGCCGGACGCTGCGTCAAGTGCTACGAGATGCGGCTGTTTGAGGCGGCGAGAGCGGCAAAGGAGGGCGGCTTCGACGCGTTCACCTCTTCCCTTTTTATCAGCCCCTACCAGCAGCACGAGCTCATGCGGGACGTTGCCTACCGGGCGGGCGAGGCATACGGCGTGCAGTTTTACTATCAGGATTTCCGCCCCCTGTTCCGCGACGGCCAGACAAGAGCCCGCGAGCTGGGGTTCTACATCCAGAAATACTGCGGCTGCGTCTTCTCCGAGCAGGAGCGATATCAGAAGCCCTCAAAAATCATTCCGTAAAATGTCCCAAATCTGCGTAGGGGGCGATTGAGCACATCGCCCCATTGGGAAGTTGCGAATTCGCCGCAGATTTCCGCAAAACCGGCTCGTTCTGCCGGGTCGATGTGGGCATCGACCCCTACGAACTTCCCGGAGAGTTCCTCGGAATTCTGAAAAAAGCCCGCCGCATTCTCTGATGCGGCGGGCTTTTCTTGACTTTTGAGCCAACTTGTGGCAACATGATATCAGGCAGATTTCTTCTGCGGCAGGGCGAACATGGCGGGCATGCGGCGCGTGATGGCGACGCAGAGAAGGCTTCCGAGCGCGATTTTCAGAAGGTCGCCCGGCAGATAAATGAGCATGCCCTTGCTAATGACCTGCCAGAACGTGAGCCCTTTTCCCAAGTAGCCGTTCGCGATCAGCGCCATATACGGAACACCGATGGCATATAAAACGGCGAGCCCCGCGAGCATGGAAAGCGCCGTTCGCCAGAAGGTAAGCGGCCGCCTGGCGAGCTTCCCGATCACGTAGGCGCACGGGATGAGCCCCAGAAGAAAGCCGAAGGTTGGCTGGAAAATATACGAAAAGCCGCCGCCGAGCGCGAAAATCGGCACACCCACGAGGCCGATGAGAACATACACGGCCTGCGACAAGGCGCCATAGCCCGCGCCCAGCAGAACGCCCGCCATCGCCGTAAAGAGAAATTGCAGCGAAATCGCGGCCAGGGCAAACGGAATTTTGAAAAATGCGCCGACCGCCGTCAGCGCGGCAAAGAGCGCGCAGAGAATCATTGTCCGGGTTTTCATGGTTCCTCCTAATTGTAAACTTGATTTTTTCGTTTTATGGTTTACAATAGAGAGTATAGCAGATTCCCTCCCAAAACACAAGGAGAATTTTTATGACGAAAGAAGACGTTCTGGCGCTGCTGGAGCAGGCTCTCGCGCCCGTCTCCGGCGAGCAGATGTGCAAAACGCTGGGGCTTACGCGCGCGGCGGTCTGGAAAGCGATCGAAGCGCTGCGCGCGGACGGGTTTGAGATCGAAGCGGCCACAAGGCGGGGATACCTTCTGCGTACGCGCCCGCTGACAAAAAGCGCGCTTGAAAAGCAGCTGGCGGGGCAGTTTCCGGCGGAAAGGCTCATCGTCCTTCCCGAGGTCGACTCGACGAACAATTATCTCAAAACGCTCGCCGCAAACGGCGCGCCGGACGGGACGGCGGTCTTGTCTCTCAAGCAGACGGCCGGGCGCGGCCGGCGGGGCAGAAGCTTTCTGTCGGAGCCGGGTGGGCTCTACCTGAGCTTTCTGATGCGGCCGCATGAGCCTGCCGAAGCGCTTTTGCATCTGACGGCGCTGGCGGGACTGTGCGTGTGCGAAGCCGTTCGGCAGGTGACGGGCATGCAGGCCGGCATCAAATGGCCGAACGACCCGGTTCTGAACGGGAAAAAGCTCTGCGGCATTTTAACGGAGCTCTCGGTGTCGCTCGAGACGCAGGAGCCGGAGTACGTCGTCATCGGCATCGGCGTCAACTGCAATCAAAGGAGCTTTCCGGAGGAGCTCTCGATGGCAACGTCTCTTCGCATCGAGGGAGGCTGCCCGGTTGACGTGAACGCCGTCGCGGCGGCGCTTTTGCTGGAGCTTTCGCGCATGCGCCGGGAATTTCTGACGCAGAAGGACGCATGGGTGCGCGCATTCGCGGAGCGGTGCCTCACAGTCGGCAGGGACGTGCAGATCCTGCGCGCCGGGGAAGCAAGGCAGGCCAGAGCCACCGGCATCGGCAAGGACGCGGAGCTGCTGGTCGAGTACCCGGACGGCACCACCGGAAGCGTCGCATCCGGCGAGGTATCGGTGCGCGGGCTGTATGGTTATGTATAAGCGTCATTTGGCGCAAGCGAAAGGAGCATTTTTATGACAAACGAAGTATTAAAGGCAATTGAAGCGCGCAGAAGCTGCCGCAGCTTTGATGAAAAGCAGATCAGCGCCGAGGAATTACGCGCCGTCACGAACGCGGGCACATGGGCGCCCACCGGCATGGGACTGCAATCTCCGAAGATCGTCACGGTGCAGGACGCGGAAACGATCGTGAAGCTCGAGCGGATGAACGCCGCTGTTCTCGGAAATCCGGACGCTCACCCGTTCTATGGCGCGCCGGCGGCGGTGGTCGTTCTGGCGGACAAGACGGTTCCGACCCATGTGCAGGACGGCTCTCTCGTGCTGGGCACGATGCTGCTGGCCGCGTCGTCGATCGGCCTCGGCTCCTGCTGGATCAACCGGGCAAAGGAAAGCTTTGAAACCGAGGAAGGCCAGGCGCTTCTTCGCCAGTGGGGCATTGCGGACACCTACGAGGGCGTCGGCATCTGCATCCTCGGCTACGTCAAGGGCGAGCTCCCCGCGCCGAAAGCGCGAAAGGCGGACTATATCGTCAACGTTTGATCGAACGATCCAAAAATAAACGCACAGGAGGCGCACCATGAGCTATGAGCAAACGGCATTTTGCAGCGCGGTCGGGCGCGGCGAAGAAATTTTCTGGGTAAACCCGGCCAAAGAGCCCTATGAAGCAGTGAAAGCATCGCTCCCCTTCTCCCGCGCGCAGATCGAAGACGCGGCGGAAAGACTCGCCCGCTTCGCTCCGTTCCTGCAAATCAAGTTTCCCGATACCATCGAAACGAATGGCCTGATCGAGTCGCCCCTGCGCGAAATCGCGAAAATGCGTGCGTGGCTGCATGAGCCGTGCCCCGAGCAGCTGGGCGGCAGGCTCCTTCTCAAGATGGACAGCCATCTCGCGGCGGCGGGCTCTGTGAAGGCGCGCGGCGGCATTTATGAGATCCTGCATCACGCGGAAAAGCTTGCGTTAGAGCACGAGATGCTCAAGGCCGGAGATTCCTACGCCCGGTTTGCAGACCCGGACTTCCGCGACTTTTTTGGCAAATTTTCGCTCCACGTCGGCTCGACCGGAAATTTAGGGCTCAGCGTCGGCGTGATCGGCGCGGCGTTTGGTTTTAAAACGTGCGTGCACATGTCGGCGGACGCGAAGCAGTGGAAAAAGGATCTGCTGCGCAGCCGGGGTGTGGAGGTGCGAGAGTACGCGTCCGATTACTCGGCGGCAGTCGCGGCGGGGCGAAAGCTGGCGCAGGCAGACCCTACGGCCTATTTTGTCGACGACGAGCAGTCGAGCGACCTGTTTCTGGGCTACGCCGTCGCGGCGGGGAGGCTTCAGAAGCAGCTTACCGAACTGGGGATCGTTGTAGACGATCAGCACCCGCTGGTTGTCTATCTTCCCTGCGGCGTCGGCGGCGCGCCGGGCGGCATCTGCTACGGGCTCAAGGAAATTTACGGCGACAACGCCGTCTGCTGCTACGTCGAGCCCACCCAGGCGCCCTGCATGCTGCTGGGGCTCGGCACGGGGAAGATGGAAAACATTTCGTGCGCGGACGTGGGTTTAAGCGGCAAGACGGCGGCGGACGGACTGGCGGTCGGAAGACCTTCCGGCCTTGTTGCCCGCGCGACAGAGCATCTGGTCAGCTGCGAGGCCACAGTCAATGACCGCGCGCTCTACCGGTATCAGAAGCAGCTCTGGGACACCGAGCGCATTTTCATCGAGCCGTCGGCCTGCGCGGGCTTCCACAGCTATGTCCAGCTCGCGCGCGCCTGCGAAGATGGCGCTTGCTTCGAGACGCTTCACCCGGCACTCCAGAACGCGACGCATATCGTCTGGGCAACCGGCGGCAGCCTCGTCCCCGAAGCCGAGCGAGAAGTCATGCTGCAAACCGAAACGAGCGCAGACGATCTTGCGCAAAGACCGGTCATTTTTCAGTAATATCGAAAAAAGCGCGCGGGCCAGGCCTGCGCGCTTTTGTGGTTTATAAGGAGTCTTCCAATGAGGTTCGTAGGGGTCGATGCCCACATCGACCCGGCGGAACAAACCGTTTTTACAGACATCTTTGGCGAATTCGTACTGCCTTTGGGGCGATGTGGGCATCGCCCCCTACGCGTTTTTGTAAATCCATTTGGCGCGTCAAGTCTCGTCCGTTTCGGCCTTCAAACGGTCGAGGGCGAGCTTCGTATCGCAGTCATAGAGCTCCTCGGGCGGGATTTCCACGAGGCGCAGAAGCTCTTCGTGCTGCCGGATCACGCGGCTGCCGCCGGTGTCGCCGGTGAGCGATAAAAGCGCGGGGAAAAATTTCTTCGGGAAGATGCAGGGATTGCCGCGCTTGCCGTTATGGGCGGCTCCGACAATGCAGTCGGGCTCCCGCGTCCACCGCTCTGCTACCGCGCAGACGGAGTTCGGCTGCAAAAGCGGCTGATCGGCGACCATATATAAAATTGCGTCGCAGTCCTGCATCGCCTGCGTCCCGAGGAAAATCGTCCGGCTCACGCCGAGCTCCGGGTTCCGGTTCAAGATCGCGTCGAAGCCGTATTGCTCTGCCAGATCCAGCGCTTTTTCATACTGGCTCACGACCGTCACGCGGGAAAAAAGCTCCGGCGGCACGGCCAGAAGCGCCAGCTCCAGAAGAGATTTTCCCCGGTAGTCGGCGAAGAGCTTGTTTGCGCCGAAGCGGCTCGCGTTTCCCGCCGCCATAATGAGGCACCCGAGCCTGGGTGCAGCTGCGTTTGCCATAGCAAGACCTCCGTGATTTTCTACAATTCAGTATACCCATTTTTGAGCATTTACGCAAGGAAACACCAGAAAATTCGGTAATTTCGAAAAAAGCGTTATACCGAAAATAGGATAATGCTTTCGCTTCCGATTTTTTTTCGGGTGTGCTAAAATTATTTCAGAATACAAGGGGAAAAGGCGGAAAACAAGCATCCGTTTCACCCCGTGCGATAGAAAATTGGAGGTCAGAGTATGAGCATCGTAGGCAAAAGCGAGGTTCGTGTCGACGCGTTTGACAAAGCGACCGGCAGAACCAAATATTACGAAGACCGGATGCCGTCCGGCGCATTGTACGCGCGGATCAAGCATTCTGAAATTGCGCATGGCTACGTCAAATCCATCGACACCTCGGCGGCCGAAGCCATCGAGGGCGTGGTCAAGGTGCTGACCTGCTTCGATGTGCCGGACATCGCCTTCCCGACGGCCGGCCACCCGTGGTCGATGGATCCCGGCCATCAGGACACCGCCGACCGGCATTTGCTGAACCGGCATGTGCGCTACTATGGAGACGAGGTCGCCGTCGTCATCGCGGAAAACGAGGTCGCGGCAATGCAGGGCGTGCGCGCCTTGAAGGTCGAATACGACGTGCTGCCGTTCGTGCTGGACGTGCAGAAGGCGATGGAGCCGGACGCGCCGCAGATCCACGAGGAGTGCCCGGGAAATGTCTTAAAGCATACGTCCATGTCCAAGGGCAGCTACGACGAGGCGATCCAGGAGCCCGGCCTCATCAAGGTCGAGGGCTGGTATGAAACGCCGATGGTGCAGCACTGCCACATTGAAAACCACGGCTGCTATGCCTACGGCGAGAACGGCAGAATTACCGTCGTTTCCTCGACGCAGATTCCCCACATCATCCGCCGGATCGTCGGTCAGGCGCTGGGAAGACCTTGGGCAGATATTCAGATCATCAAGCCCTACATCGGAGGCGGCTTCGGCAACAAGCAGGACGCGCTCTATGAGCCGCTTTGCGCCTGGTGCTCTACGCAGGTAAACGGCCGGTGCGTCCGCATCGACTGCTCGCGCGAGGAAACGTTTGTCTCCAACCGTGTGCGCCACGCCATCCGGTTCCACATCATCACGTGGCTGCATCAGGACGGCTCGATTGCCGCCAGAAAAATCGAGTGCTTCTCCAATCAGGGCGCGTACGCGTCTCACGGCCACTCGATCGTGGCCAAGGCCATGGGCTCGTTTCCGCAGATCTATCCATGCGCAAACTTTGAGGGCGATGCCTACACCGTCTACACCAACCGCCCTGTTGCGGGCGCGATGCGCGGCTACGGCATGCCGCAGGCCTCGTTCGCGGACGACGCAAATATTGAAGATTGCGCGAAAGCTGTCGGCATGAACCCCCTCGAGTACCGCAACAAATTCATCATGCCCAAGGGCTTTGAAGACGGTTTTTCGCACAACGTCAACTACTATGACTCTTTCAGAGAGTGCATGGAAAAAGGCCGCACAGCGATCGATTACGACAAGAAGCTCCAGGAATACCAGAACCAGACCGGCCCCGTTCGCCGCGGCATCGGCATGGCGGCCTTCTGGTACAATACGGCGGTCTACCCCATTTCGCTCGAAACGTCGTCGAACCGCATGCAGCTGAATCTGGACGGCACCGTCACGATGCAGTGCGGCGAAACGGAGATCGGCCAGGGCGCGGACACCGCGTACTCGCAGATGACGGCGGAGGTCGTGGGCTTATCCAGCTATCACGATGTGCATGTCGTCTCCTGTCAGGATACCGATATCACCCCGACCGGCCTTGGCGCGTACGCGTCGCGTCAGACCTACGTTGCAGGCTTCTCCATCCGGCAGACGGGCGAGCTGCTCAAGAAAAAAATTCTCGCCTATGCGTCGAAGCTCACGCGGCAGATGGCTGAAAACATGGACATCCGAAACAGCAGCATCGTCCGCATCATGGACGGCAAGGTTCTCATGAGCCTCAAGGAGCTCGCCATGACCGCGCAGTATAACGCCGCCGATTCCGAGCATATCACGGCGGAATCCACCTACACAATTCGCAACAACGCCTATTCCTTCGGATGCAGCTTCGCCGAGGTCGAGGTCGATATCCCGATGTGCAAGGTCAAGCTCCTGCGCCTGATCAACGTCCATGACTGCGGCAGCCTCATTAACCCGGCGCTCGCCGAGGCACAGGTGCACGGTGGCATGTCGATGGCCATCGGCTATGGCCTTTCTGAGCAGCTGCTGTTCGATGAGAAGACCGGCCGTCCCTTAAATAACAACCTGCTCGACTACAAGCTCTCGACGTTCATGGATCACCCGAACCTGGAGGCGCTGTTTGTGGAAAATCCCGAGCCGACCTCGCCGTTTGGTACGAAGGCGCTCGGCGAACCGCCCGCATGCTCCGGCGCGCCCGCCATCCGCAACGCCATCTTGCAGGCGACCGGCGTCGCCATCGACACAACACCGATCACCCCGCATGTTCTGTACGCGGAATTTTCGAAGGCAGGCCTCATTCACGACGATTGGGAGAAGGAGGGGAACTAAGCTATGTATGATATGAAAGCGCTCTATGAAGCGGCGAGCGTCCAAAACGCCATTGAACTGCGCCTTGCGCACCCGGAAGCCCAGATCATCGCGGGCGGCACGGACGTTCTCGTGCAGATGCGAGAGGGCAAGCGCGCGGGAAAAGAACTCATTTCGATTCAGGGCTTGGATGAGATCCGCGGCATTTGTCTGGACGAAAACGAGGCCATCCGCATCGGAAGCCTCACGACCTTCTCGCATATCACGCGCGACCCGATCATTCAGAAATACATCAATGTCCTTGGCGAGGCGGTCGACATGGTTGGCGGCCCCCAGATCCGAAACGCGGGCACCATCGGCGGCAACACCTGCAACGGCGTGACGTCTGCCGACTCTGCGTCTACCCTTCACGCATGGGAGGCGATCATCGAGCTGACCGGCAAAAACGGCAAGCGCTATCTTCCCATCAAGGACTTCTATATCAAGGCCGGTACCGTCGACATCAACGTCGCGGACGGCGAAATTCAGACGGCGGTCATTATTCCCAAGCAGTCTTACGACCGCACGGCGGGCTTCTACATCAAGTATGCCATGCGAAACGCGATGGACATCGCAACGACGGGCTGCTCGGTCAACTGCCGGCTGTCCGACGATAAGAAGACGTTCGAGCGCGTGCGCATCGCCTACGGCGTGGCAGGCCCCGTCCCCATGCGCGTGCCGAGCGCGGAAAGCTTCATCAATGGAAAAGAAGTGACGCTTGAGAACATCGAGGCCTTCTCCAAAACCGTTCTCGAGGACATTCACCCCAGAGATTCCTGGCGCGCCAGCAAGGCCTTCCGGCAGCACATCGCGGTCGAGATGGCCAAGCGCTGCCTTATCGAATCGGTCAAACGCTGCGGAGGTGACGTGTAATGGCACAGTATAAGCTTGTAACATGCACAATCAACGGCAAAAAACGCGAGCAGATCGTCGATGTGCGCGCGAGCCTCACGGACATGATCCGCAACAATTTCCACCTGACGTCCGTCAAAAAGGGCTGCGAGGTCGGCGAGTGCGGCGCGTGCACGGTGCTTATTGACGGCGAGGCCATCAACTCGTGCCTGTATTTGGCCGTGTGGGCGGAGGGCAAGAATATCATCACCCTCGAAGGCCTCATGAACCCCGACGGGACGCTTTCCGATATCCAGAAGGCGTTCATCGAGGAAACGGCCATTCAGTGCGGCTTCTGTACGCCGGGCTTCATCCTGACGGCGACCGAGATTTTAAACGCGGGCGTGGAGTACACGGACGACGAGCTGCGCAAGCTCCTGTCCGGGCACCTCTGCCGCTGTACCGGCTATCAGAATATTTTCAGAGCCGTCAAAAAGACGATGCTCCGGAGACTCGGCAAGGATGCTGAGGCAGAGCTGGTCAAATAAAACACGAGCGCCCCGGAAATCCGGGGCGCTTTTGCGTCTTATTGGGCAGTTACAACGGCCTTCATGACCGAAAGAATTTCTTCCCGAACGGCCTGCGCGTCGCAGCTCGTCGCGGCGAGGCAGGTATCGCCCGGTTCCGGAATGGTCTGCCCGAGGTGCTCGCCTTCTTCCAGACAAACGCGCATCCGGCAGGGTATGCACAAAAACAGCTCCGGCCTCCAGAGATAGACCGCGCAGATCGCGTCATGGATCATCATGCCGTCGATGTTGTGTACCTGCTTGTAAACGTCCGCGTAGCTCGACAGCATCGCGGGGACGATTCTGCCAAGCTCGGTCGGCGCGCACAGGAGTTCAATGTCCGAACGCGGCTGCAAGCAAAGGTTCGTCGCATCCAAACCGATCATGACGGTTTTCACGGAGCTGGAGAAAGCCACGCTCGCCGCCTCCGGGTCTGCCACGATGTTGAACTCGGCGTACTTTGTTGCGTTTCCCGCGTGGATGCCGCCGCCCATGATCGTGATGCGGGCGATTTTTCCGGCAATCTCCGGCGCTTTTTGAAGCGCCAAAGCGACGTCCGTGAGCGGCCCCAGCGAGAGGATTTCGAGCGTCCCTGCGTATTTCTGCGCCATTTCGAGGATGAAATCCGCGCCGTTTTTGTCGATCGGCTTCCCCTTCGCGTAGAGCTCGAGCGATTTTCCGAGGCCGCTTTTGCCGTGGATGTTGCTGGCAGAGCGCGCCGGGCGCACCAGCGGCTTTGCGCTTCCGGCAAACACCGGGATATCGGCGCGTCCGCTATACTCGCACGCCAGCAGCGCGTTGTTGACGGTCACATCCAGCCCGACGTTTCCGCTCAGCGCGACCATGCCGAGCACATCAAATTCTGGGTTCGAGAGCACCATGCTCAGCGCGATAAAATCGTCGATCCCCGGGTCGGTGCAGATGACGAGCGGCCTTTTTTCCATGACAATGCCTCCTGTTTCGGCTTTTTTCTTATTGTAGCATACACGGGATAAAATGCAAGCGGTCAGCCGAAAGCCGCCCCGTAGGCCGCGCGAAGCGCCGTTTCATACTGGCTGTCGTTAACGCAGAAGAACGCGCCCGGCGGGGTCTGAACGAGATGGTGCACCGGAGCGCCGGAGGCCTCGATGGCGGCGGAGAGCTTCGGTATCTCCTTTGTCGACCGGCAGAGCGCGAGAAGGACGGCCAGGTTTTCCCGCAGCTTCACCTGTGCGCCGGAGAAGTGTTCTCGCAGCTGCTCGGCGGCGGCATGCAGTGCGTCCGCTTCTGCGCCGGAAGAAAGAAGCAGGCACAGGCCCTCCACGCCGCAGGCGCTGTGGAACGTTTCAATCCGGTGCTCGTTGAGGCACGCGCGCACCTCCCAGAGCGCCGTCTCCTCCGTGTTTTCCGGAAAGATCACGCGCAGCATGGAAACGGGTCGTCTTCCCGCAAAGCCGATGACACCGGAAGCAGACAGACTTGCGGGCGCGTCGAAGCCGATGCGGGTACCGGGGGCATCGGGGGCGAAGGTCGAGCGGATGTGCAGCGGGATCTGCCGCTCGCGCACGGGCGCGACCGCGCTTTCATGCAGCACCTGCGTTCCGGCGGCGGAAAGTAATTGCAGCTCCGAATAACTGAGGGTTTCAATGGGGACAGGGTGCTTGACGATTTTCGGGTCGGCGGCCAGAATGCCCGGCACATCCGTCCAGTTTTCATACACGTCCGCATGCAGCGCCGCCGCAGCCAGGCTCCCTGTGATGTCCGAGCCCCCGCGCGGGAAGGTATGGACGCGCCCGTCCGGCAGCACGCCGTAAAACCCCGGGGTCACGATCTTCCGTCCGTCCGCCATCGACTGAAGCGCTGCGTATGACGGTTCCTGCAAAACATTTCCCGCGTAGTCAAATTGCAGCCAGCTCGCTGCGTCCACAAATGAAAAGCCGAGATAGGCCGCCATGAGCTTCGCCGCCAGGTACTCTCCCCGCGAGGCCAAAAAATCCGCGCTCGTCCGGGGCGACAAATTTTCGTAGATGGCGTCCAGGTCATCTTCGATTGGGTAATCGATCGCGCATTCGTCGCGGATGGCGAGATAGCGGCTTGCGATTTTGCGCCAGAGCTCCCAGCACGGCACGCCGTAGCGCAGATGGGCGTGGCAGAGATAGAGCAGATCCGTGATTTTATGGTCATCGGCATGGCGCTTTCCCGCGGCGGAGACGACGATCACGCGCCGGGCGATGTCCCCCGTCACGATCTCGCGCACCCGCTTCCAGTTTGCCGCGCAGGAAAGAGACGAGCCGCCGAATTTTGCGATTGCCAGCATTTGCTTCACCTCATAACATGGTTTGCAGCGGAGAGCTTCCGCTGCGCCATTCTATGAAAAAGCCCGCCGGTTTGACAAAAGCCGTACCAAGCTTTCTCCGCCTGCGCAGACAAAACCCCCGCCTCCGGGATGGAAGCGGGGGGTTCGATCATATGCCGGTTCTTACGTAGTGCTCTTCTTTTTTCTTCTCGACGCGCGCTTCAATCTCGGCCGGGATTTTGGTGCTC
>CAKUNY010000008.1 GCA_934668605.1 uncultured Oscillospiraceae bacterium
ATGGAGCGCATCCATTTGATCAAGGAGGAACTAACATGCTCTACCCCGCAATGAGCGAACTGCTCAAACATGTCGACAGCCGCTATCTTCTGGTGAACGTTGTGGCGCACCGCGCCCGGCAGCTGTCCATTGAATCGGAAATGACCCACGAGCCGCTGACGGACAAGCCCGTCACCATCGCCATCAATGAGGTGGCAAGAGGCGAGCTGACCGCGACGCTCAAGGAAAAATACCGCAAATAAGCACTTGGCTGCAAAGGCGCAGGCATTGGCCTACGCCTTCGCGCTTGTTTTTGGGAAAGGCAGGGGAAGACGATGATTGCACAGGTGGCCGTGAGCTGCGCGGTATACGCCATCGATCAGCCGTATTCCTACCGCGTCCCGGAAAGAATGGAGCTTCTGCCCGGCATGCGGGTGGTCGTTCCATTCGGAAGAGCAAACCGGCGGACGGAGGCCATCGTTCTGGCCTTAACAAACGGCAGCGAGGAGAAGCTCAAGGCCATCGTGCAGGTGCTGGATGAAAGCCCTGTCATGGACGATGAGCAGCTCCGGCTGGCGGCCTTTGTCAGAGAGCGGTATTTTTGCACGTACTATGACGCGGTAAAGGCGATCCTCCCCGCCGGGCTCTGGTTCCGGCAGGAGAAAATTTACCGGCTTTGCGCGGACGCTTCCGATTGTGTCGGGCTTCTTCAAGGAAGGGAGACCGAAACGGCGCTTCTGGCGCTGCTGGAAGATCTGGGCGGCAGCGCGCCGGAAAGTGCGCTTCTTTCGCAGATGGAAGACCGCGCGGCGGCGGAGGCGGCCATTTCGTGGCTGCTTTCGAAAAAACTCATCGAAAACGACCTTGAGCTTTCGCAGAAGAGCACGGGGCGAAAACAGAAATTTGCCGCGATTGCCGCGCCCGAGGAGGCTGCGAGATACGCGGAAAAGAAAAAGCGCACCGCGCCGGTGCAGGCGGCGGTTCTGGAGCTTCTCGGCGCGGCGGGGGAGTCCTCCTGCCGGGAATTAACCGAGCTTACGGGCGCGTCGTCATCTACGTTTGCGAGACTTCAGAAGCTCGGCCTCATCACGCTCTGGGAGCAGGAGCCCCAGCCGGAGCTGCTGCGGCCTGCGCAGGAGAGTGCCGCGCCGCCCGTTTTGAACGATGAGCAGCAGGCGGTTTTTGACGGACTTCTTACGCAGATGCGCGCGGAAAAGCCGGGGGCGGCGCTATTATACGGCGTGACCGGCAGCGGAAAAACCGCCGTTTACATTGACCTCATCTATGAGGCGCTGAAGGCCGGGAAGGGCGCGATTCTGCTCGTGCCGGAAATTTCCCTGACCCCGCAATTACTCGGAAGACTTGCGGCGCATTTCGGCGAAAAGGTCGCCGTGCTCCATTCAAGCCTTCGCATCGCAGAGCGCTTCGCGCAGTGGCGCAGGATTCGAGACGGCGAGGCTGCCGTCGTCGTCGGCACGCGCTCGGCGGTTTTCGCGCCTGTCCGAAATCTGGGACTTTTGATCCTGGACGAGGAGCAGGAGCACACCTATAAATCCGAAAATTCTCCCCGCTATCACGCAAGAGAGATCGCGCTCTACCGGGGCGCGAAGGCAGAAGCGCTTGTGCTGCTCGGGTCGGCCACGCCGTCGATCGAGAGCATGTACAAGGCCAAACGCGGGGATTATACCCTATATACGCTCAAAAAGCGCTATAACGAGCAGGCGCTGCCGCAGGCGCAGATCGTCGATCTCAAGCAGGAGATCCGGCAGGGAAACGCGACGGCCATCAGCCTGCCGCTGGAGGAAAAGCTGCGGGACAATATCATCTCCGGCCGGCAGTCGATCCTTTTTCTCAACCGGCGGGGAAACAGCCGGTATCTCGTCTGCGTCGAATGCGGAGACGTGCCGACCTGCCCGAGGTGCAGCGTGCACCTGACGTATCACTCGGTAAACCAGAGATTGGTCTGCCACTACTGCGGCTATTCCGAGCCTGCGCGTGCGCGGTGCCCGAAATGCGGGGGCGCACTCAAGGCCGTCGGAAGCGGGACGCAGAAGATCGAGCAGGAGCTGCGCTGGATTTTCCCGGACACGGAGGTTCTGCGCATGGATGCCGACACGGTCACGGCCAGCAACAGCCATGAGCAGATGCTCCGGCGCTTTGAGGAAAAGAAAATCCCGATCCTTCTTGGCACGCAGATGGTGACCAAGGGGCTCGATTTTGAAAATGTGACGCTCGTCGGCGTTCTGGACGCGGATATGAGCCTATACGTGAGCAATTACCGCGCGGCGGAGACGACATTCAGCCTGATCACGCAGGTCGTCGGCCGGGCGGGGCGCGGAAAGCAGGCGGGAACGGCGATGGTGCAGACCATGACGCCGGAGCATCCCGTCATTAAGCTCGCGGCCAGGCAGGACTACGACGCGTTTTACGAGATGGAAATCGCCATCCGGGAGCTTCACCACTGCCCGCCGTTTCTGGATCTGTTTTTCATCACCTTCACGGGGCTCTATGAAGACCAGGTCGTGCAGGCGGCAAAGCGGTTCCGCGACAATCTTCGCGCGCAGTTAAAAATGCCGCCGTATGAGAGCCTTTCCACGGCGCTTCTTGGCCCTGCGCCCTGCGCCGTGGCGAAGATCAACTACACGTACCGCTACCGGCTGACGCTGGCGGCGAAAAATACAAAACCCCTGCGGCAGCTGCTGGACGCGAGTCTGCGCTCGTTTGCACGGGGAAAAGAAAATCGCGGCGTCAACGCGTATGCCGACGTCAATTCATATGATTAGGAGATAGAATATGGCACTTCGCAACATTGTCACGGTCGGAGATCCGGTGCTTACCAAGGTCTGCCGCCCGGTTACCAAATTTGATGACCGCCTTGCCCAGCTGATCGACGACATGATCGAAACGCTCCACGACGCGAACGGCGCGGGGCTGGCCGCTCCGCAAATTGGCGTTCTGCGCCGCGTGGTGATCGTCAACACCGAGGGCGAGGACTGGGAGCTGGTGAACCCCGAGATCGTCGAGGTCAGCGAGGAAGAGCAGACCGGCATTGAAGGCTGCCTCAGCCTTCCGGGCAAGTGGGGACTTGTGACACGACCCGAGTACGCGAAGGTTCGCGCGCAGGACCGGCACGGCGACTGGTATGAATACGAAGGCGAAGACCTGACCGCCCGCTGCTTTTTGCATGAGATCGACCATCTGGACGGGCACATGTACACCGAGTTTGCCGAAAAGATGCTCACGCCCGAGGAGCTCGAGGAGCTTTTGAAGCAGGAGGAAGCGGAAGAAGGCGAGGAAGAAAACACATGAAGATCGTCTACATGGGAACGCCCGAGATCGCAAAGGTGTGCCTCGAGAAGCTCTATACGGAAGGCTTTGATATTGCGGCGGTCTATACAAAGCCGGATACCCCCAAAAACCGGGGCATGAAGCTGATTCCCTCCGAAGTTAAGGCTTACGCCCAGTCGGTAGGTCTTCCGGTCTATCAGCCGGAGACGTTCAAGGACGACGCGGCGGTACAGGAGCTTCAGGCGCTTGCGCCCGATCTCATCATCGTTGTGGCCTACGGAAAAATCCTTCCCCAGCGGGTGCTGGATATCCCGAAATTCGGCTGCATCAACATGCATGCAAGCATTCTGCCGGAGCTCCGCGGCGCTGGGCCTGTGCAGTGGTCGATTCTCAATCACTGCGACGAGACGGGCGTGACGGCGATGTATCTGACGGCGGGCATGGACGAGGGCGACATCATCGAAATTCGGAAAACCCCGATCGAGCCGATGGAGACGACGAGCGAGCTCATGGCGCGCCTATCTCATATTGCGGCCGATCTCGCCTGCGATACCGCGCGCGCGATCGAGGCCGGAACTGCGACGAGAATCCCACAGGATAACGCAAAAGCGACCTACGCGCCGATGCTGTCGAAAGCGATGAGTCCGATCGACTGGAATGAGAGCGCAAGATTCGTCATCGACCATGTGCGCGGCCTCATTCCCTGGCCGGTCGCGACGAGCGAAATTGACGGCAAGACGTTTAAAATCTTCCGCGTCGAAAAAACCGGGAAGAAGACCGACAAAGCCCCGGGAACGCTTCTGGCGCTTACGAAAAAGGGCTTGGAGGTTGCCTGCGGCGAAGCAGATGTGCTCGTCATCACCGAGCTGCAGGCCGAGGGCGGCAAGCGCATGGCGGCCAGCGCCTACTTTAACGGTCACCCGATCAAATTGTAAATGGACGCGCCTTTGCGTCCGGAAGGAAGCATATGAGCGCTAGAACAACAGCCCTCAGCGCGCTGATCGCCACAAGGCGGCAGGGCGCGTGGTCAGACGGCATTTTAAAGGAATATGTGCAGCGCGACCGGCTCGAGCGGCGCGACGCGGCTCTGGCAGCCACGCTGACCTACGGCGTGATGCAGAACCGGATGCTGCTGGATTTTTATCTCGAGCAGGTGATCACGGGAGGCCTATCCCGCTTACAGCCCGCGATGCTGGACATTCTGCGCCTCGGCGCGTATCAGATCCTGCTGCTGGACAGGATCCCGGACTCCGCGGCGGTCAATGAAGCCGTCGAGCAGACGAAGCGGTATGTGAACCAGAAGGCCGCCGGAATGACAAACGGCGCGCTTCGCGCGCTGTCGCGGAAAAAGGAAAGCCTAGAAGCGCCCAAGGATCTTGCGACGAAATACAGCCACCCGCAGGCGCTGGTCGAGCTCTTGCTGCAAAGCGTCGGGGAAAACCAGATCGAGCCCTTTTTGCGGGCGGACAATGCGCCTGCGCCGACGTGCTTGCAGGTAAATACCCTGTTATCGAATCCAAGCGAGGTCGAGCGGGAGCTAACGGAGCAGGAAATTTCGTTCCGGAAGCATCCGTGGCTTCCCGGCTGCTATCTGGTAAAGGGAACGGGAAATCTCGCGAAGCTCGACCTGTTTTCCTCCGGCAGGGTCTATGTGCAGGATCCGTCTGCGAAGCTCGCGGCGATGGCGGCGGGTGTGAAGCCCGGCATGCAGGTGCTTGATACCTGCGCCGCACCGGGCGGCAAGAGCTTCGCGCTTGCGATGCAGATGGAAAACGAGGGAAGCGTCACCTCGTGCGACATTCATGCGCACAAAATTTCTCTCATCGAAAAGGGCGCGGCGCGCCTCGGCATTTCGATCATTACCGCCCGCGAGGCGGACGCTTCGAAATTTCAGGAGGAATTCGAAGCGGGCTTTGACGTGGTGCTGGCAGATGTTCCGTGCTCGGGGCTCGGCGTGATCCGAAAAAAGCCCGATATCCGGTATAAAGACCTTGCGCCGATCGAGCGCCTGCCTGTGGTGCAGGCGGCTATTCTGGAAAATGTGAGCCGGTATGTAAGATCCGGCGGCGCGCTTTTATACAGCACGTGCACGATTTTACGGCGGGAAAATGAGGATGTGGCAAACGCGTTTTTGAAAAATCATCCGGAGTTCCGTTTGGAGGCGTTTCCGGTTCCAGACGGATTGGGCGGTCAGAACGGCGGCATGCTGACACTCTACCCGCACGTACATGAGGCGGACGGCTTTTTCATCTGCAAGCTGAGGAAGAACGTATGAAAGAAGATCTCAAATCCATGACCCTTGCCGAGATGGAGGCGGCGTTCGCATCGCTCGGCGAGCCGAAGTTCCGGGCAAAGCAGGTTTTTGTCTGGCTCCACAAGGGCGCGAGAAGCTTTGACGAGATGACAAATCTCTCGAAGACACTTCGCGCAAAGCTGGACAGCTTATACGATATCACGGCGCCCGAGGTGGCGCGCAAGCAGGTGTCTCAAAAGGACGGCACGATCAAATACCTCTGGCGGCTGTCTGACGACAACTGCGTCGAGTCCGTCGTCATGCAGTATCACCACGGAAACACGGTCTGCATCTCGTCTGAGGTCGGCTGTCCGATGGGCTGCAAATTCTGCGCGTCGACACTGGGCGGCCTCGTGCGGAGGCTGCGAGCCTCGGAGCTTTTAGATCAGGTGCTGTTCAGCCAGATCGATTCCGGGCTTCCGATTTCGAATATCGTGCTCATGGGCATCGGAGAGCCGCTGGATAATTTTGACGCGGTGATGCGCTTTCTGGAGCTTGTCAACAGCCCAGACGGGATGAACATCGGCATGCGGCACATCAGCCTGTCTACGTGCGGTCTTGTCGATAAAATCAGGCTCCTGGCGGAGAAGAAGCTCCAGCTGACGCTCTCGGTTTCTCTTCATTCGCCGGACAACGAGTCGAGAGACAAGATCATGCCGGTGAACCGGCGCTGGAACGTGGAAGAATTGCTGGCCGCGTGCAGGGAGTATTACGAGATCACCGGCCGGCGGGTGTCTTTTGAGTACACGATGATCTCCGGCGTCAGTGACAGCCCCGAGCAGGCGGAGCTGCTTGCGAAAAAGCTCTCCGGCATGGGCGCGCATGTGAACATGATCCCACTCAACGATGTCAAGGAAACGGGGCTTCACACGAGCTCGCGCGAAGCAATCGCGCGCTTCCAGAGCATTTTGCAGTCGCACGGCATTACCGCCACGGTGCGCCGGACGCTCGGCAGCGACATTGACGCGTCCTGCGGCCAGCTGCGCCGGAAATTTGAACAGACCAACCACGAAGGAACCGCTGATTGAATCAGAGCTTCCGGAAACATAGAAAGGGGACGATACCATGCAGCTTTGGGGACTGACAGATCCCGGCAATCTGCGCGAACAAAATCAGGATTCCTACGCCATGCTCTCTTTTGCGAGAGATCGTTCCCTGATGATCGTCTGCGACGGTATGGGCGGGGCGAAGTCCGGCAATGTGGCAAGCACACTGGCGGTCGATGTTTTTTCCGACGAGGTGCGCCGCTGCCAGAAGGCGGGACTCAGCCCGGAGCGCGCGGCGGAGATCCTGCGCGGGGCGTTGGAGCTTGCCAACAAGGCGGTCTATGAGCAGGCGCAGCTGAGCGACGATTTTACCGGCATGGGCACGACGCTTGTCGCGGCGCTGATTTTAAAGGACACTGCCGTCATCATCAACGTCGGAGACAGCCGGGCGTATTTATTTACACCCGACGGCGTGCAGCTGCTGACCGTCGACCACTCGATCGTGGAGTTCATGGTGCAGCGCGGCGAAATTACGCAGGAGCAGGCCAAGAACCACCCCGGGAAAAATGTGATCACCAGAGCCGTTGGCACCGAGCCTTCGGTCGAGGGCGATATCTATATCCAGAAGCTGCATCGCGACGACTGTCTGCTTCTGTGCTCCGATGGGCTTTCGAACGTCATGGCCGATCAGGAGATGCTCTTTGAGGTCGCGCACGGCGTGCGCAAAAGCGATTGCTGCCAGAGACTTCTGCGCATCGCAAAAAACCGCGGCGCACCGGACAATGTGACGGTCGCGATGGCGCTTGTTTAGGGAAGGAGCAGTCTTATGGATCAATACATAGGAACGCTGTTGGACAATCGATATGAAATTCTCGAGGTGATCGGAACGGGCGGCATGGCCGTTGTCTACAAGGCCAGATGCAACCGCCTCAACCGCCTCGTTGCCATTAAGGTTTTGAAGCAGGAGCTCTCGCAGGACGAGGAGTTCCGCCGCCGGTTCCATGCCGAGTCGCAGGCCGTCGCGATGCTCTCGCACCCGAATATTGTGAGCGTGTACGACGTGTCGCACTCAAATAACCTCGACTATATCGTCATGGAGCTCATCGAGGGCATTACGCTCAAGCAGTATCTCGAGCAGAAGGGCAGGCTCAACTGGAGAGAGGCGCTGCATTTTTCCACGCAGATCGCCAAGGCGCTCGAGCACGCGCACTCCCGGGGCATCATCCACCGCGACATCAAGCCCCACAATATCATGATCTTGAAAGACGGCAGCGTCAAGGTCGCAGACTTTGGCATTGCCCGCATTTCCTCCGCGCAAAATACGCTCACGCGCGAGGCGCTGGGGTCTGTTCACTATATTTCTCCCGAGCAGGCCAAGGGCGGCAAGGTCGACTACCGGTCTGACCTCTACTCTCTTGGCGTTGTGATGTACGAAATGCTGACTGGTCGGCCGCCCTTCGACGGCGACACCCCGGTTTCCGTTGCCATCCAGCACATCAACGCCAAGCCCGTCATGCCGCGGGAGCTCAACCCCGATATCCCCGAGGGCTTCGAGCAGATCACGATGCATGCGATGGCGGCGGATATCTCCAAGCGCTACCCGTCGGCAACGAGAATGCTTGCGGATCTGGAAATTTTCCGCAAAAATCCGAACGTTGTCTTTGATTTTACCGATGATCAGGATGCGTTCGACGTTGAGCGGCTCATTAACGACCCCAATTATCTTCCGGAGTCGCTTCCGCGCCGCGAGCGAAAGCAGCCCTCCCGGGTGTTCATCCCGCAGCGCAAGCAGCCTCCCGCGCAGCCCGCGCCGAGCCAGACGGCAAAAAAGGGCGCGAACGTCGCGCTGACGGCGGGCATTGTCTGTATCGTGCTGGCTGTGCTCGGCATTGGGTATTTCCTGTATTCGTACTTCTTTTCCGATCTGTTCAGCCGGACAGAGGAGGTGCAGGTGCCGCAGCTGGTGGGGCAGTACTTTGAAAACTTCGATGCCGGCCAGTATCCGGACTTGAAATTCGAAGTCACCGACTGGCGCTCGAGCGACGCGTATGAAAGCGGCTACGTCATTGAGCAGAACGAGGACGCGGGCACGATGGTGAAGGTCGGCACGACGATCGAGCTGACGCTCTCGTCCGGCATTGAGACGAACACGATGCAGAACCTTGTGAATATGCCGCTGGAAAACGCGCTGGATTACCTGAATTCTCTTTCCATCACGCTCGACATTTCCGTCGACTATCAGGAAAGCGATGTCTACACCGCGGGCTACATCATCCGCACCATCCCCGAGCGCAACGAACCGCTCACCGACGGGCAGAGCGTGACGCTGGTCGTTTCAACGGGCGTGCCGGTGGAGCTCGTGAAGGTGCCGACGCTCATCGGAAGCGACATTGACGACGCGATCGCGACCATCAAGAAAGCTGGACTCGGCGACGGCATGATCAAATATGTCGACAGCGACCTCCCGGAAGGCACGGTCACGTTCCAGTCCATTGACGCCGAAACGGAGGTCAAGGCCGGAACGGTCATCAACCTGCAAGTCTCCAAGGGACCTGAGCAGGCGCAGGAGCCGCTGATCCGCACGCTTTCGCAGGACGCGGTCGTGGAGCAGGGCGAGAAGCTGACATTACAGGTGAAGGCCGAGGTTTCGGACGACGGCGAGCTGACCTACGCGTGGTATGTGTCGGCGTCCGGAAATGTTGCGGACGCGGAGCTCGTCTCGCGCAGCGGGAAGGACAACACGACCTGCGAGGTCGACACCAGCAAGGCGGGCGTGTGGTACTATTTCTGCAAGATCGTCAACACGCTCGGAGAGAGCCATACCTCCGCCAACACGCAGATGATCCGCGTGGAGGTCACGCAGAAGGCAGAGCCAGAGCCTGTCGTAACGGAAATTTCCGTGCGCATGCCGTCTTCGAGCGGGACGTATGAGGTGCTCGTGAAGGTGGGCGGCGAGACGCAGGCAGGCCCCTATACGATCGACATGTCGCAGGAGCCCAGCCGCTCGATCCGTCTTCAGGTCGAGGGCAGCGGCACGCAGACGGTCGATGTGTATGTCGACGGTGTGCTCTTTGAAACGATGGAAATTGATTTTGACGCATTGGCAGAGACATGAACGATAGAATTATCAAAGCGCTCAGCGGGTTTTATTATGTGCAGACGCAAGACGGCGTGGTCGAGTGCCGCGCGCGCGGAAAATTCCGGAAAGAAGGCGTTTCGCCGCTCGTCGGAGACTTCGTGCGCATCGAACGAAGCGGCAAAAGCGGCACGGTGACGGAAATTCTCCCCCGGAAAAACAGCTTCATCCGCCCGGCGGTCGCGAACGTTGATCTTCTCGTGCTGCTGGCCTCGTGCGCAATTCCGCAGACAGAGCCGTTTCTCATCGACCGGGTTCTGGCCATCGCGGGGCAACAGGGCGTAGAGCCCATGATCTGCGTGAACAAGAACGATCTTGAGCCCGCAGAGGGTCTTGCCGGGATTTACCGGCGCGCGGGCTTTCACGTTGTGGTGACGAGCGCGGAGACAGGCGAGGGCATCGATGAATTGCGCGCGGCTATCTCCGGAAAGCTCTCGGCGTTCACGGGAAACTCCGGCGTGGGAAAATCGAGCATTTTAAACGCGCTTTGCCCGGAATTAAAGCTTGCCGTCGGCGAGGTGTCCGAAAAGCTCGGGCGCGGGCGGCATACGACGAGGCACATTGAGCTCTTTCCCCTCGGAGACGGCACGTTTGTTGCCGACACCCCCGGCTTTTCCTCGTTTGACACCGAGCGGATGGACCTGGTTTTAAAAGACCAGCTCCAGTATGCGTTCTCAGACTTTGCGCCGTACCTCGGCAAGTGCCAGTTTCCTGACTGCGCGCACCTGAAAGAACCGGGCTGCGCCGTGCGCGCGGCGCTGGAGCGGGGCGAAATTGAGCCGACAAGGTATGAAAGCTACAAACGGCTCTATGAGATGGCAAAAGAGATCAAGCCATGGGAGCTGAAATAGGAGGGAATTCTATGTATCTGCAAGCCGTTGTCTGGACGGTGCTGGCGTGGTTTGCCGGGCTAATTCTGGACGCGAATCTAAGCATACAGCCGGCGGGCTTTCTATGCCTGCGCGTGTTGCTTCCGATGCTTTCTATGGGGCTTTGTATTCTGCGTGAGATTCGGCGAAACGGACAAAAGTGAATTAGTGCAAAGCGCCCGCAGAGGTTTCTCTGCGGGCGTTTTCTATGCGTAAATTTTCTGCAAAATTGGAGGCACGGCGGGGATATGTCGCGCGTAGACTGCAAAGAGGTGATTTGTATGTGTCCTCGGACGGGAAAGCTTCAGATGTTTTTGCTGGGGCTTGGGATCGGGCTTTTATTGTCGTTTCTGGTTTGCTCGTGGGTCTGGAAGCTGCTGCTGGCGGCGGGGGTGATTGCGATTGCGCTTCTGATGGACTGCTGCTAGAAAAGTTTGCATATCCTTGTCCCTGCGCGCGTATATACTTTTGAGGCGTAAGATACGCGGCGGGCGGACTGGCCGCCTGAGAGAACTACAAGGAGTGAGAGTATGGAGCTTGTCTTTGAAGCGCAGTCAATCGATTATTTGCGCCCGGTCTTTACCAAGGCGGCGGCGCAGGAGCAGACACAGGAGCTGATCGTTCCGGACAGCTATCCGGATTGCGGGCGGATCGTGTTTACAGGCGCATGCGCAGTGATGCGGGGAAAAGAGGCGCGGGACGGGAGCGTCGTGGTGACCGGCGGCGTACGCGCGGGGCTTTTGTATGTCCCGGAGGATGGAACCCAGCCGCGGGCACTGAGCTGCTATCTGCCGTATTCCATCCGCGTCGACGACCCGGCGGCAACGGCGGCGATGCAGCTGCAAGCGTGCTGCAGGGTGCGCTCGGCGGATGCAAGGCTGATCAATTCGAGAAAAATTCTGGTGCGCGCGGATGTGATCTGCCTGCTGACGGGCTTTGAGCAGGCCGCGCAGGAGATCCGCACCTTAAAGGACGCGCCGCCCGCATTGCAGACAAAAACAGCGGAATACCGCTGCGTCCTTGCCCGGGAGTTCTGCGAAAAGCCTGTTACAATGACGGAGGATCTGGAGCTTTCCGCCGGAGAGCCGGAGATGGAAAGTCTGGTGCAGTATTGGGTGACACCCGAGATCACCGAGCAGAAGCTCACGGGAAACAAGGCGGTCTTCAAGGGTGTATTGAACTTTAAGGCGCTCTATCTCACGACGGACGGCGCGCCGGAGACGTATCTTCGGCAGCTTCCGTTTTCGCAGTACTGCGAGCTGCGGGGAACGTATGACGATGATGAGATGTGTCTCTGCCTGTGCGTCACGGGAAGCGAGGCAGAGCTTTCGCGGCAGGAAGACGAGCCGTCCAAAATCCTTCTTTCCGTGACGATGCTCTGCCAGTGCGTCGCGATGCAGGCAAGCGAGGTGACGCTCACGGAGGACGCGTATGCCACACGGGGCGAATTCACCCCGCAGTGGGGCGAGGTGCGGCTGTCGTGCCTTCTTGACCGGCAGACGCAGACCGGAACGCTGCGCGGAAGCGTCCCGAAGCAGGCGCGCGCCGTCATTGACAGCACGCTCTATCTGGGAGAGCCTGCGCAGCAGACGCAAAACGGGGAGGCGGTTTTGACAGCTCCCGCGACAGTGAATATTCTCTACATGGACACGGATGGCGCGCTGCAATCGGCCATCGTCCGCGACCAGGCAAGCTGCAAAATCGCGCTGGGAGACGGCGCAGTCTGTGAGGCGAGCGCTGCTGCGGGCAGAGACGGCTTTGCAGCGCCCTCCGGCGGCGGGATCGACGTGCGCTATGATATCTGCTTCCACGCGGATTGCCGCTGCAATCAGGCGCTGCGGACGCTCATTGGCGGAGAGCTTGCAGAAGGCGAAAAGGGCGCGGAGCGGTTCTGCGTCGTTGTGCGGCACGCGGACAAAACGCAGAGCCTTTGGGATCTTGCCAAGCAGTACCGCACGAGCGAGGAAGCGATTGCGAGCGCAAACGGGATCACGACCGGCGAGGCCGAGCAGGGCGCGCTGCTTCTGATTCCGGTCTAGGTCAATCTATCATCATGCGTCACAGAACAAGGAGGCGGTAACGTGGAAGAGGCAAGGAATCTCTACGATCAGATTGCGAAGCGAACCGCCGGCAGCATCTACATTGGCGTTGTCGGCCCGGTTCGAACCGGAAAATCAACCTTTATCAAGCGCTTTATGGAGCAGCTCGTGCTGCCGAATCTGGAAAATACCTATCAGCGCGACCGCGCGCGCGACGAGCTGCCCCAATCCGGCTCCGGCCGGACGATCATGACGACGGAGCCGAAGTTTGTGCCCGAGCAGGCGGTGGAAATCTCGCCGGACGGCATTTCAAAGCTCAAGGTGCGGCTCATCGACTCGGTTGGCTATCTTGTCCCCGGTGCGATGGGCGCCGACGAGGAGGGAACGCCCCGGATGGTCATGACCCCGTGGTCGCAGACGGAGATTCCGCTCGAGCAGGCGGCCGAGATCGGGACGAAGAAGGTCATGGAGGAGCACAGCAGCATCGGAATCGTCATGACGACAGACGGAAGCATCACGGACATTCCTGCGAGCGACTATGAGGCCGCGCAGAACCGCGCGATTTCCGACATGCTCGCGACCGGGAAGCCCTTTGTCATTCTCGTAAACTCCGAGCACCCGGAAAGCGGGGAGGCAAAGGCACTCGCGCGGAATCTCGCTCAGAAATACGGCGTCGGCGCGCGGGCGGTCAATGTGCTCACGATGGACGAAGAGCAGATCGAAAGCGTTCTGATGGATCTCATGTATGAGTTCCCGGCGACGGAGCTGCGCTTCTGCCTGCCCGGCTGGGTGCGGGCGCTGCCGGACGATGGGGACGTGAAGCAGACGCTGTACGCGGCGATGCGGCAGACGGCGCAGAACCTTGGAAAGCTTGCGCAGGCGGAGGGCGCGATGAAGAAGGTGTCTGCGCTTTCGCAGGTGCAGTCGCTGTCCATTACGGATGTTGACGCCGGAACGGGCGCAATTTCCGCGCAGCTGCAATTGCCGGAGACACTCTTTTATTCGCTTTTATCGGAGAAAACGGGGCTGGAGATCACGGGAGAGCTCGACCTCATGGAGGTTCTCACCGAGCTTTCCGCCGAGCAGAAGGAATATGCCCGCGTCAAGAGCGCGATGGAGCAGGTGCGCGCGACGGGGTACGGGATCGTTATGCCGGATGAGTCGGAGCTGCATCTGGATAAGCCCGAGATCGTCCGAAAGGGGAGCAGCTACGCCGTGCGCCTGCGCGCCAGCGCACCCTCCATTCACCTCATGCGGGCGAATATCGAAACCGAGCTCAGTCCGATCGTGGGCGATGAGCAGCAGTCGGATGAGCTCATCAAGTACTTACTCGGAGAGTACGAGGGCGACACGGAAAAGCTCTGGCAGAGCAATATTTTCGGAAAATCGCTCTACGATCTCGTCACCGACGGCCTTAATACGAAAATCAGCCGCATGCCCGACGACGCGCGCCAGAAGCTCACGAGAACGCTTTCTCGCATGATCAACGAAAACACCGGCGGCATGATCTGCATTCTACTGTAAACCAGCAATGTGTTCGTAGAGGGCGATTGAGCATATCGCCCCGGCAAACTGCACCAATTATACGGAAATCTCTGGCGAATTCGAAGGTTCCAAGGGGTCGATGTGGGCATCGCCCCCTACGAAATGTACAATCCCGCATAAGAAACACCCTCCGTATGAAAATCATACGGAGGGTGTTCGCACAAGAAAAGCCTCGCAGAGTTTCGCGCCCGCAGGCGTGAAATAAATTATAAATCCATTTTATCCGGCGGCTTCGCTGACCGGAAAAATACCTATCACCTTGCAAGTGTAGAATCATTGCCCCAACGGGGCAATGATTCTGCGCGCAGTCAAGGTGCAGCTCTTTCTCAAAAAAGCCCCTGCTTTTTTGAGGGTTTAGAAATAGTCGCCCCAGCCTTCGTCGTCGTAGGCGTAATCGTCCCAGCCGTCGCCGGGGTCAGACCACGGGTCGTAGTCGTCGTAATACTCATCCGAGTAATCCCAGCCCGCGTCGTTATTCTCCATGTACTCGCCGGAATCGGTGTCGATGTAGCCGTCGGAGCCGTAGGAGATGAACTCGTTTTCGTAGCCGTTCCAGTACCAGACGTCGCCGTCCTCGTCGTACCAGTAGTACGCCGTACCGTAGTTGCCGGTATCGCCGGAATAGACCGGCTGCGCGGGAACGGGCTTGGGTGCGGTGCTCCAGCCGGCGGTGTAGGAGAGCGTCGTGAGCATGTTGTTGCAGATGTCAAAGTAGTTGCGGATTCTTCCCTCGAGAGCGATCGTTGTTGCGACGAGCGCGTAACCGGTCGGGCCGTAATAGCGAACCTCCATGCAGCCGCGCACAGGCTGGGACAGGTCGCCAGAGAAGACCGAGCCGTCGAGCCACATGTAGCCCGTCAGGCTGTAGTAGTCGCCGTTATCTTTAAAGTCCGAGCCGAAGGACTTGAGAAGATAGCTTCCGTACATGCTCTTCATGAAGTCGTCGAGCATCTTCACCATGTAGGGCTTTGCGCTGGCCGCGCCCTTTTCCATGTAGGGATCGAAGCCCTCGATGGGCTGGAAGGCGATCATAATGTTGGAGTAATAGTCGTCCGTGCCGTCCTCCATGACCGCGTTGAAGCTCAAAGCGTTCGTGACGTTCGGCTGCTCGTGCGCTTCCATCTGGATGGGATAGTCGATCGTGACGTTCGTAAAGCCGCCGGGGAAGGTGGCCGTCTGGTTGAGATCATCCTCCGGCGTGGGAAGCAGCATGATGTACTCGGAGGAAGAAAGCGTGTTGCCGTTTGCGTCGCTTAAATCGCCGTAGGACGTCTGCCAGAGGGAGACAAGCTCCGTGCCGTCCTCCATGCAGAGCGTGATATTCTCGCCCTCGTTTACAACGTAGCCTGGGCCGATCTGTTCGCCGTAGAGGTTGATGGCGATCCACTCGAAGTCTTCGTTGATCACGAAATAGAACGGTTCTCCGTCGAGCTTCCAGCAGCCGGTGTAGCCGGAAAGATCGCCGAGCTCGGATACTTCCTCCGCGTCCAGACCGGCGGCGAGGTCTTCGTTGGAGGCCGTTTCATAGTCCGCGTAGAGTTCTTCGTATTCCTCGGCGGTGCAGATGATGATGCTGATAGCCTCCTCGGGCGTGTCGAAGACGATATAGTCGCCGTCTTTGATCTGGAAATCGACCTCGTCGACCGTGGTGTCGTACAAAATGGTGTTATCCTCGCCATAGACGAGAATGTTCCAGGTGTCGGGGACTTCCGATGCCTTATAGGTGCCGAGATCGCGCTGCATCGTCTCGCCGTCCATAAACGTACCGTCGACAAGCTCGGTGTCCCACTCGGTGCTGGTCGAGGGCGTGATGCTGATGGATGTGATGCCGTGGCCGCTGTGGTTGGCAAGCGTGACGGAGACGGTCTGCTCCTGTTCCTCGCCGCAGCCGGACAGCGCAAGCAGCACAAGCACGAGCGCAAGCAGCAGACAAAGTTTCTTTTTCATATGTTTCCTCCTTCATATTCCGGAAATCGATTCCGAACGCTGCGGCGGGGAGACGCGGGGGAACACAGAGAAAGCCCCACCATACACAATGAGTGTACCGTGGGGCAAGATGAAAGAACAGTAACCTTTGGTTAGCTTTTGGAATTGCCGAGACGCTCCTTGAGCGCGAGGACGGCCTGCCGGTAGCCCTCGAAGCCGAGCCCTGTAAAGCGCGTGAAGCAGGCCATGCCGGCATAGGATACGTGGCGGAAGGGCTCTCGCGCGTCGACATCGGAAAGGTGCACCTCGACCGCTGGGATCGCGACAGCCTTTAAGGCATCTAAAATTGCGACGCTCGTGTGCGTGTAGGCGGCGGGATTGATGACAATGCCGTCAAAAACGCCGTAGGCCGCCTGGATTTTGTCCACGATCGCGCCCTCGTGGTTCGACTGGAAGACCTCGCAGGCAAAGCCTGCCTCCTGGCACGCGCTTTCGCAGAAGGAAACGAGCGCTTCATAATTCTTCGTGCCGTAAATCGCGGGCTCGCGCAGGCCGAGCAGATTCAGATTCGGCCCGTTGATGATGAGCAGTTTCATAAAAGCGCCTCCTCGATTGCATGCACGCATTCTGCAATGGTGCCGTCGTTTGCGATTTGAACATCGGAAAACTGCGCATAGAGCGCTTTCCGCTTTTCCCAGAGCGCCGCCAACGGGTTGGCCTGCGACATCGGCCGACCGTCCGTCGGCAGCAGCTCCAACGGCCGCGTCAGCCAGACGATGCGCCCGTTCTGGTGCAGGCTCGGGTAATTTTCAGGACGCGTGATGCAGCCGCCGCCCGTCGCGAGAATTGTGCCGGATGCTTTTCCGAGGTCGGCCAGAACCGCCGATTCGAGCTTGCGGAAGCCGGACTCGCCGTCCTTGGCGAAAATTTCGGGAATGGAGCAGCCCGCGCGGCGGACAATTTCCGAGTCCGCGTCGATAAACGGACGGTGGAGCGAGTCTGCCAGCGCCTGCCCGATGGAGCTCTTGCCGCAGCCGGGCATGCCGATGAGAATGATGTTCTGCATCTGCGAGGACAATAAGCGCTCGATGCGGTCAATTTCCGTATCGGGAATTTCCGTGCCGGTAAAATACTCGCACGCCTTTTTCGCCTGCGCGACGAGCATCGAAAGGCCGCTTGCGTGCGGAATGCCAAGCTTCTCCGCCTGTAAAATGAGCGCGGTGCGCGCGGGATTATAGACAACGTCCAGAACGCCTTCAGGCGCGTCAAAGAGAGTCAGGTCGACCGGGCTCGTTCCGTTTTCGGGATACATGCCGAGGGGCGTGGCGTTCACGAGGATCTTCGCGTCACGGTGCCGATCTAAGTTCTCGTAGTTGTTTTCCCCGGAGCGGGAGATCACGACGACAGGGTCTGCGCCGAGGGATTTTAACACATGGCAGACCGTGACCGATGCGCCGCCGGAGCCAAAGACGAGCGCCTTTTTCCCCGCAACCGCGACGCCGCTTTTTTGAAGCAGCCACGCAAAGCCGAACGCGTCGGTATTATAGCCGGTGAGCCTTCCCGCACGGTTTACGATCGTGTTGACGCTTCCGATGGCCGCAGCCTCGGGCGAAATTTCGGTAAGAAACGGCATGACGGCCTTTTTGTAGGGAATTGTGACGTTCAGCCCGTCAAACGCGCCGGATTTTAAAAAGCTTTCCAGCGTTTCCGGCTCCTTTTCATAGAGCTTGTATTCATAGGAGGCAAGCTCGTGGTGGATCTGGGGGGAGTAGCTGTGGCCGAGCTTGCGGCCGAGAAGTCCGCAGCGCAGCATCAGATCACCTCGCTGTAGCTTCCGAGGTACGAGAACTGCTCGCAGATGCCGGGCAGCTCCGCCATGAGCTGCAGGAACGCGGGGGAGTAGATGGATGTCTCGAGGTCAAAATAGAACGCGAACTCAAAATCGCGCTCAGGGATCGGGCGGCTTTCGAGCTTGTTGAGGTTGATGCCGAGGGCGTTGAACAAAGACAGCACCTGATACAAGGAGCCCGGCTTGTGCGCGAGCACCATGCGAAGGCTCGTGCGGTCAGCGCCCGGATAAATTTCCAGGTTTTTGCTGATGCAGATGAAGCGGGTGTAGTTGTTGCCCTGATCCTGTACGCCGTCGCGCAGCGCCGTGAGGCCATACAGAGCCCCGCATGTGCGCGAGGCCAGCGCGGCAGCATCATTCCGCCCGGATTCGGCGACAAATTTGGCGGCCGCCGCCGTATTTTCGCAGCGGATGATCTGCGCGTTCGGTAAGCTTTTCAAAAAGTCCTGACACTGGCCGATGGCCTGCTCGTGGGAATAGACCTCGCGGATATCCTCGAGCTTCGTGCCGGGGCGGACGAGAAGGCTGTGGTCGACCTTGAGTCTCGTGCTGCGGACGATGTAGAACTCGTGCTGGAGCATGAGATCATAGACCTTGTTGACAGAGCCCGCCGTGCTGTTTTCGAGCGGAATAATGCCGTACTGGCAAAGTCCCTTCTCAATTGCCGAGAAGACGGCCTCAAAGTTCGAGAAATACAGGATGTTCGGAGCCTGAAACAGCTTTTCACAGGCCAGCTGCGAGTACGCGCCCTCGACGCCCTGGCAGGCGACCATCGCCTTGGGCGGGAAGAGGTTGGGGGTGGACTCGATCGCGGCGGCAATTTTCTTGGGGAGCTCTGCGTCGTTTCCGAGAAGCCGGTGCTGATAGGCGCGGCTCAGGGAAAAGATGAGCGAGTACAGGCACCGCGCGCTGTTTTCCAGATCGTCCGGCGCCATCTCGGAAATCGCGGCCAGCTTCTGCCGCTCGCGCCCCGCATCCAGAACGGGGAGATTGTTTTCCTTCTTAAAAGCCGCAATTTCGGCGGCGCAGGCCATGCGCTCGGTAAAGAGCTTCACGAGCTGCTGGTCAATTTCGTCGATTGCTTTGCGGGACTGCTCTAAATTCATGGTAAATACCTCCTCAAATTCCGGACGCTTTCAGCGCGTCATAGATGGCGATCGCAGCCGCGGCCTCCACGCAGGGAACCGCGCGCGGGACAATGCAGGGGTCGTGCCGTCCGTGGATATTCAGATCCGCATTCTGCATCGAAGAAAGGGAAACGGATTTCTGCGTCTTCGCGATGGACGGCGTTGGCTTGACGGCCAGGCGGAAGACGATCGGCATGCCGTTCGAAATGCCGCCCAGAATGCCGCCGCAGTGGTTCGTCTCGGTGACGATTTTGCCGTTTTCGACCCGGTACGCGTCATTATTTTCGCTGCCCCGAAGGGAAGCTGCCGCGAAACCGAGGCCAAACTCGATGCCCTTGACGGCGGGAATGGCGAAAACCAGCTGGCTGATCTTATTTTCCAGTCCGCCGAACATCGGCTCTCCCAGCCCGACGGGAACGCCCGTGATTTGGCAGCGGATGAGG
This sequence comes from uncultured Oscillospiraceae bacterium, assembly GCA_934668605.1. GTDB lineage: Bacteria > Bacillota > Clostridia > Oscillospirales > Oscillospiraceae > CAG-170. The sequence goes on from CAKUNY010000008.1 coordinate 19,481, forward strand.
CCGCCGACGGAGTCTTCCTCTGCGCGCGCGTCCGCGATCATGGCCTTCATGCGCCCGGCGGCTTCGTCGCTTGTCGCGGGGAAGTCCTTCCGGTCGACCGGCGCGAGAAATTCGGACGTGTCCTCGATTCCTCCAATCGCGTCGATGCGCGCCATGACCTCGATGCCGCGAGATTTTAACAGCTGCTTGCAGATACCGCCCGCAATGCACAAGGGGGCGGTCAGACGGCCTGAAAAGTGCCCGCCGCCGGCGACGTCCTGGAAGCCCCCGAATTTTACCTGCGCGGTATAGTCAGCGTGACCCGGTCGGGGAATATCGATGAGATTGTTATAATCCTGCGACCTTGTGTTGGTGTTATGAATGACGGCGCAAAGCGGCGCGCCGCAGGTCGTGTTTCCAACGAGCCCCGAGAGAAATTCCGGCAGATCCGCCTCTTTTCGAGGGGTCGACCATGCGTTCTGGCCGGGGGCTCTTCTGCGCAGAAATGCGCCGAGCTCGTCCATGTCGATCGAGAAGCCTGCCGGAAGGCCGGAAAGCGTTACGCCGATGGCGGGGCTGTGCGACTGGCCGAAGATGGAAAGCTCCAGCGCGTCGCCGCGATAAAAGCTGCTCATAAAGAATCTCCTTTCAGACCGTCCAGCGTTTCCCAGAACTCGGGATATGATTTGGATGTGCACTGCGCGCCGAGGACTGTGACAGGCGCTTCGCACCCGGCGGCGAGAACGGCGGCGAGCATTGCGATTCGGTGGTCGCCAAAGGAATCGGCGGTTCCGCCCGTGAGGCGGGATTTTCCGGTGATGACGAGCCCGTCAGGAAGCTCCTTCGCGCATCCGCCAAGGGACTTGATCGTTTCGGCGACCGTATGCAGCCGGTCGGATTCTTTCAGACGCAGCCTTGCCGCGTTTGTGATCTTCGTTTCGCCCTCGGCGTAGGCCGCGACAGCGGCAATGGCGGGAATCAAATCGGGAATCGCGCCCGCGTCAATGGTGATTCCATGCAGCGCGGCCTTTCGGACGAACACACCGTTCGGCTCCGGCCGCACCTCCGCGCCGAACCTCCGCAGAAGCTCCAGAACCGCTTTGTCAGCCTGCCGGGAGCTTTCCTGCAAGCCAGAGGCGAAAATGCCGGAATCCGACAGCGCGCCTGCGCAGAGAAAGAAGGCTGCGCCCGACCAGTCGCCCTCGGCTGAGAGCCCGTCCGGGAGGCAGAAGCGCTGGCTTCCGGGAATGGAAAACGTGTTTTGCTGCTTGGAAAAACGAACGCCGGAGGACAAAACCGCGTCCTCGGTCATGGCAAGGTAGCTTGCCGATTGCAGCTCGCCCGTAATTTCCAAGGTGCTGTCTCCGGAAAGCAGGGGAAGGGCAAACAGGAGCCCGGACAGATACTGAGACGAGACGTTGCCGGGAAGCGAAAAATGGCCGGATTGCAGCTGCCCGGAAACAGGAAGCTCCGCGCCATCACGCAGGATGTTCATGCCATGCGCGATCAAGACCTCGTCAAACGGATGCAATGGCCGCTCGGGGAGCCGCCCTTCCATGTGAAAGACCGCATCGAGCCCCAGCGCGCCCACGACGGGGAGCAAAAAACGAAGCGTCGAGCCGCTTTCCCTGCAAGATAGATGGCGGACGCCGCCCGGCTTTCGATTCGCGAAAATGGGCAAGACGGATATCAGACCGCCCTCGTGCGTAATTTCGGCGCCCATAGCGGTCAAGCAGTCGATCGTGGCGAGGATATCGTCGGAAAACGTATCGCATGAGACGCGGACGGGCGCGCTTCCCAGCGCGGCGCAGATAAGGAGCCGGTGTGCGTGCGATTTGGACGCGGGGGCGCGGAATTGGCCGGACAGCGCGCCGGGTAAGACCACGCGGTTCATTGCGCGCCTCCGGCTGTGAGCCAGTCGAGAACGTCCGCGGCCGGAATCGGGACAAGGGCACAATGGCCGATTTTTTCGGGAACGATGAGCGTGACCGTGCTGCCCATCGTCTTTTTGTCGCTCTTTACAAGATCTAAAAGCGCGCTTGCGGGGTAGGGAACCTCCGTCGGGAGGTGGTATTTATGAAGAAGGGCGATGAGCTGCTCCAGAACCGCTTCCTTGCAATAGCCCTTTTTGACGGCGGCGCGCGTCATCATGACCATGCCGATGGCGACTGCGCAGCCGTGGGAAATCGAAAAGCTGCTCGCCGCTTCGACGGCGTGACCGAATGTATGGCCGAGGTTCAGCATCTGCCGCGCGCCGGTGTCAAACTCGTCTTCCTCGACCACGGCGCGTTTCATCGCGATGCAGAACTCGAGAATGTGCTCGAGCTGCTCGCGCGGGGGCGTTTTGTCGAGATCTTCAAAGAACGCATGGCTTTTGAGCATCGCGGCCTTGATGACCTCGGCGCACCCGTCATAGAAAACAGGGTCGGGGAGGGTGGACAGAACATGCGGGTCACAGAGAACCAACGACGGCTGGCAGAACGCGCCGACCAGATTTTTGCCCGCCGGAAGATCGACCGCCGTCTTTCCGCCGACGGAGGAATCGACCTGCGACAAGAGCGTCGTCGGAATCTGCACGAAGCGAATCCCGCGCAGATACGTCGCCGCCGCGAAGCCCGCCATATCGCCCGTCACGCCGCCGCCGAGCGCGACGACAAGGCCTTTGCGGGAAATGTGCCGCGCGGCAAGGGCATTCAGAATTTCGGCGTAAACAGAAAGGTTTTTGGACTGCTCGCCGTGCGGAAAGGTAAAGCTTGTCACGTCGAAGCCCGCGTTTTTCATGGAAGACAGCACCGTCTCGCCATAGAGCGGCCATACGGAATCCTCACTTACGATCAAGGCCTCGCCCGCGCCGCAGACCTTCCGGATCTCTTCGCCGGCTCTGGCTAAAATCCCGCGCTCGATGAGGATATCATAGCTCCGGGAGGCTGTTACATGGATGGTTTTCAATGGCCGTCAACCTCCTCCTTGCGCTTTCGTCCGTCGTCTAAAAGCTTTGTAAGCGTGGGTAAATCCTGCTCTGCGAGCGCGGTTCGATACGCGGCCAGATTTTCCGACAAGATATCCAGCTCGCGCATCAGATAGTCGCGGTTTTCCAGAAACAGCTCCGCCCACATCTGCGGATTCAGCCACGCTACGCGCGTCATGTCCTTATAGCTTCCGGCGGAAAAGCCCTTGTGGCTGCCTGCCGTGGGGCTTTTGATATACGCGTTGGAGACGACATGCGCCAGCTGCGAGGTAAAGGCGATCATCTCATCGTGCGCTTCAGCGGTCGTGACGGAAAATTTGCCGAAGCCCGCGGGCGTAAGCAGATCCTTTGCCCGCTGCAAAAGATCAATGTCGTCAAAGACCGGAGGGACGAGCACCATCGGCGCATTATGATAGAGATTGCTTCGTGCGTATTTGAAGCCCGAGTTGTGCGTGCCTGCCATCGGGTGCCCGCCGAGGTAGGTAAAGCCATATTTCTTGGCCAGCGGGAAAACCGCCTGACAGACGACGCGCTTTGTGCCGCAGCAGTCGATGACCATCGGCTTCGCGCCGATGTAAGGCGCCAGTTCCGTCAGATACGCGATGGCGGCCTCCGGGTAGATGGCGACGAGAACGAGGTCGCACGTGCCGATATTCTCCTTCGTCAAAGGAGCGGACACCGCGCCCTCTAACTGCGCAAACGATAACACGCTCTCGTCGCGGTCGAAGGCGAGAACCTCATGCCCCGCCTCCTGATAGGCCTTCGCGAACGAGCCGCCGATAAGCCCCAAGCCTACGATTCCGACCTTCATTCCGCGATAGCCTCCCGCACCTTCATGACCTTGCCGGAGAGCTCGGCAAACTGCGCCGGGGTCAGCGACTGCGCGCCGTCGCACAGCGCGTGGATGGGATCGTTGTGCACCTCGACCATGATGCCGTCGGCACTCGCAGCCGTCGCGGCAAGCGCCATCGGGGTCACGAGGCGGTTGATGCCGGTCGCGTGGCTGGGGTCGACGACGACGGGCAGATGCGAGAGCTCATGGAGCATCGGCACGGCGGAAAGATCGAGCGTGTTTCTCGTGTAGGTTTCGTATGTGCGGATGCCGCGCTCGCAGAGAATGACCTGCTCATTGCCGCTGGCCATGATGTATTCCGCGCTCATGAGTAACTCTTTCATCGTGGCCGCAATGCCGCGCTTTAAAAGAATGGGCTTATTGGTCTTGCCGAGCTCCTTGAGAAGATCGAAGTTCTGCATGTTGCGCGCGCCGACCTGAATGAGGTCAACGTCCTCAAAAAGATCGAGATGGCGCACGTCCATGATTTCCGTGACGATGGGAAGCCCAGTTTCCTTCTTCGCAATCGAAAGAAGCTTCAGGCCTTCTGCCTTGAGCCCCTGGAAATCATACGGAGACGTTCTGGGCTTGAACGCGCCGCCGCGCAGAAGCTTTGCGCCCGCCTTCTTGACATCGTTCGCAACGCCCACGATCTGCTCCTCGGACTCTACCGAGCAGGGGCCTGCGATCATGGCGAAGTGGCCGCCGCCGATCTTCACGCCGCTTACATCGACGACGGTATCGTCCGGATGGAACTTGCGGTTGCAGCATTTGAAGGGGTCTGACACGCGGCGCACGGCGTCGACAATATCGAGGCTTGCAATCAGATCCATGTCGACGGATTTGGTGTCGCCAATCAGACCAAGGACGGTCTGATAATCGCCCTGAGAAATATGCACGCCAAGATTCTGGGCTTTGAACCAGCCGATCAGCTGGTCACGGCGGGCTTCACTTACATTCGGTTTCAAAATTACGATCATGGTCTTGCACCTCCAAAAAAATAA
>CAKUNY010000009.1 GCA_934668605.1 uncultured Oscillospiraceae bacterium
GTATAGCGGGCAGTTACGACATAGCTCTCACCGCTCTCCATTTCTCTTTCGTCGACGACAAGCTGCTGTCCATTGAAATAACCGAATATCTGATTAGGCGTAACGAGCCATGATGCAGTAGTGGAGCTGCATCCCGGAATATTCGACTCGAGCACATAAAACGCCTGCCCATTGCTTCTGCTTGCAAGATTGACATTGATATAGTAGTCTGGCTGCTCCTCTTCTACCGCAACGCCCTTCTGCCTGTACGTATCGGTATACGTTCTGCCGTTGTAGACATAGCTTGCCGTGATTGAACAGTCTGCCGTTCGAGCAACATTAAAGAAGTCTCCATCGTGGAAATAATCCACATCCTTGCTCGGCGTAACCGTCCAGGAAACTTTGCTCTTTTGAATGCCCGGAATTGTTGACTCGATGTCATAGGCCGCATTAAAGGATCCACCGGCTAGTGCGGTAATATGAAAACTATACTCCGGCTCTACATTCTTGTCGACGCGATCTGTATTGTTGTCCACGTGCTCTGTATTCTTTTCAAGTGCCTGAATGTTCCAGTAATCCGCCACCATATAGTTGTTATTTTGGACTTCCACACGGATCGTGGTTTCTCCGGGACTTACAAAGTAGAGCACATCCCCCTTAAAGTAGGCGACCTTCGTATTCGAAGACGACCACGTTACATCCGCATACGACGGTTCGTATGTCGCAGTCATTTTGACGCCGTTTTTGAGAGATTCGCCGGTTTTCAGCTCTTTTTTGTTGATCGATACGCTCAGCTCTTTGACCGTGACCGGGTAGCTTGCTTTCAGCCCCTGATAGGTAAGCGTGATGTTCTTTTGATACGGCTCGAAGCTTGCGGTAAAGCCGCTCGTGATTGTCTGCGTCTTTCCGTTTGCGTCCTTGTATTGCAGGCTCACACCGGCTGTATCCGCCTTGTCTCCCATGTAGTAGACCGTTTTTGTTCCCGGCGTCAGAACGGAAAGCGTCGCCTTGCCCGCGGGCTTCTGCTCGCCGCCGGCACTGATCATGAGCTTCGTCTTGTTCCTCCGTCCGATGTAGTAATACTCGTCGTCCTCATGCCCGACGAACTCAAAATCCGCCACACAGCCGGAAGGCACGCTGGAGCTGACCTTCGTCGTTGTAAACTCGACCCCTGCCGCGCGGAGCGCCTCTTCCGCCTCCTGCTGGGTGGTGCTTTCGGTGAAGCGGCGAACCTTGGCGCAGTTTTCCGCATCCTGCACAATAACCTCGCTTCTGGCCATGCGCCCATCATAGACCGCGCAGACATAGCTCACACACGGAGACAGTCCGGTCAGAACGCCCTTTTCATCGATGCGCATGCACTGGCCGTCCCAGACGCTCCAGGTGACGTTCTCGGCGGGAATATCCCAGCCCTCGGCAAGATCGCGCGATTCTCCCTCAAGGATATAGATCGTCTCCGGAAGACTGAATGGTCTGCTGTCGCGAACGGTCACGAAGCACGACGCCGCGCAGCCGTTCAGAACCGCCGTAATATTGACCGTCCCGGGCGCGGATGCTGTGATCACGCCGTTTTCATCGACCGACGCAATGCCCGGATTGCCGCTCGACCAGATGATCGTGCCCGCGCCGCCGTCGCCTCTTTGCATGTCCGCGTTCAGATCGTAGATCTGTCCGACCTCCAGCTCCAAAGACTCTACCGTCAGGAGCATGTCGTTTGTCTGCTGCTGGAAGGCGTCTTCGGAGGCGCTGATTTCAAGCGTGATCTGCGAGGCGGGCGCGGCCGTGCTTCCGCCCTCCGGAGACTGCGCGGCGACGTTTCCAAGCTGAACGTAGCTGTAAACTCTGTCATAGAGCATCCAACCGAAGCCGCGCGACGCAAGGATCGTCTGCGCATCGGCCTGCGTTTTATATAGAACGTCCGGAACCGTCCGCTGCTCCTGCCCGAGGCTGACGGTAAAATACACTGCGCCGTACCGGCCAACCTGCTCACCCTCGCCCGGAACCTGCCGGATGATGCTTCCCGCCGGGACGCTCTGGTCATAAACGAGCTCGTATTGCACCGCGTAAATCTGCTGCGTAAGCAGCTCCTGCCGCACTGTCTCAAAGGGCAGTCCCGCGTAATTGCGCAGCGTCGTAAACACATAGTGCTCGCCCTCTGTCACGGTTCCGGTGCTTCCGGAGCCGTTTTCGGAGCCGCCGGTGCTGTCCGACGGGTCGGGCGTCTGCGGGTATGTCGACGGCTTGTTTTCCGTCACGCGCAGCGTCACCTTGCTCGCGTCCGTGAGCGTGTCTCCCGGATTGACGTCCTGAGCGATCACGGTGCCGTTGAGCTGGTCGTAATTTTCCTCATAAACCGTCTCGATCTGCGACGCATCCAGACCCAGAGATTCCAGATACTGCTCCGCCGCGCTCTGAAGCGCGCCGCCGAGAACCGGCATTTCGCCAAGCGGCCGCTCGGTGCCGAGGCTTGCCGTGGCGTTGAGGTTGGACAGCGGTGCAAGCTTTGCGCCCTGCTCCGGATTCTGCGAGAGAATTCTCCCCCGCTCCACGCCCGCGTCATAGTCGGAATCCTGCACCACAAGCTGGAGCTGCGCCTCCGCTGTGGTTTTCTCCGCCTCCAGAATGGGGAGGTTTACAATGTTCGGGCTGTAGACGAACGTGCCATCGTCCGCGCTTTCCTTCGTAGATTTCCCGCTGATCAAAAACCACGCGCCGCCGGCCACAATCACAAACGCCGCCGCGATGGCCGCAATTTTTGCCGGCAGCGACCAGTTCAGCTTCTCGCGCTTTTGGATCGTCTGCTGTGCGCGCTGAACGGCAGTCTGCGCTGTCAACTCCTCATAGAGCTCGGCAACACTCTGCGTGCGATCCTGCGTATGCAGGCACATGCCGTTGAGAATCGCCGTTTCCTGCGCGCGCGTCAGTGCCTTGCAGTATTTTCCGGGCGGGACAAGCAAATCCTTTCCGCGCGTGCTCTGCGCTTCGCTTCGTTCCATCGCGTTCGGCGGGACAATGCCCGTCACCATCTGATAGAGCGTCGCGCTCAGCGCATACACGTCTGCCGCAGGCCCCTGCACGCTGTGGCTGCTGTACTGCTCCTCGGGCGAGTACCCGTCCTTGATGATGACGGTCATGCTCTTTTCGCAGTCCTGCACCGCGTGGCGCGCAGCGCCGAAGTCAATGAGCCGCACGCCGCCGTCCTTGAGCACCATGATATTGTCCGGCGCGATGTCCCGGTGGATCATGCCGCTGTCGTGGATGCGCTGCAAGGAAACCATGACCGGCCGTAAAAGCCCAATTGCCTGTTCCGGCTCGATGCGGCCGCCTTTGCGCTTCAAATACGCCGAGAGCGTCTCGCCTTCCAGGTATTCCATCACGAGATACGCCGTCCCGTTTTCCTCGAAGCAGTCGAACACATGCACAATGCCCGCTTCGTTCTGGAAATTGGAAAGCCGCCGCGCCTCATCGAGGAATTTTTCCCGGCCAAAGCGGAAATACTCTCCGGGCTTTCCCGTGAAGACCTTCAAGCGGCTCTCGCCCGGCGCTCTTGTCGCGTACTCGCTCGGAAGGTATTCCTTGATGGCGACCTTGTGCTGCAAAAGCGCGTCCCACGCAAGATAGGTCACACTGAATCCGCCATGCCCCAGCGCCACGCCGATCACATAGCGCTCCTGCAATACCGTTCCGGGGCGCATGTACATGGCAAGCTCCGGCTCCGTCCCCTCGACATAGCCGCAATGCGGGCACATATCAAAGGCGTCGTCATACTGCTCGAAGCATCCAAAGCAAATTTTCATTTCCTCATTCCTCCTGTAAAGCCGCGCAGTCTGTCAGCGCCTGCGCAGGCATCACTTCCGCCAATTCTCCCGCCACCTGACGGTAGCTGTCATATACCGCGCCGCAAACCGGCACGCAGGGGAAGCTGTTTTCCAGATACAATATTTTCTGCCCTTCCTCCCGCAGGCAGAATGCCAGAAACCGCACCGCACAGCGAAGCTCCCGCCCCGCCGCACTGTCCGATACCGCCCAGACGTTCTGCCGCATGCCGAGCGCCTGCCCCAGCCTGAGCGGATACAGCCGGTAGCGCCCCGCCATGCTGCTCTGTACGTCGCTGAACTCCTCGGTGTCTCCCAGATACAGCGCGCAGCTTCCGTCCAGCCAGCGGGAAAGTGCGTCCTCGCTGCAATCGATCATGACGCTTTCGAGCGCCGAGCTTCCAAAAACCGCCTCATAGAGCTGGCGCGCCTGTGCCTTCATGCCAACCGGCGCATCCATCGTTCCCAGTGTAAGCAGCGTCACATCCGTCTCAGACGCGGTATTTGCCGCGTACAGAACCGGAAGTCCGATACCGAGCGCCACAGTCCGCTCCGTAAAGGGCTCCATCCGGAAGGCCGTATCCAAAACCTCTTTCCGAAGCTTTTTGATTGCCTTCTCGCTTGCAAAGCCTGTCTCGCCGGTCGCCGCAAAGAGCGTCGGAGCGGATTTCTCTCGCTGCGCTTCGGCAAGTGTTTTTTCATAGCTCTCCGGCGAAACCGGCTCCAGACGGATCGTTACATTCGGATACTGCGCGCAAAACGCATCTGTAACCGCCTGCAGGGCTGTAAGCCTGTTCTGCCCGCTCCGGCTCTGTGTGTCCGCCGGGAACATGAGAGATATCTCCGCGTCCGGGAGCGTCGTCTCCTGCGTACGATGGAGCCAGAGAGCCCCCACCACGCTGCCCGCGATTGCAAGCGCAAGGCACACGATCAGAATACTCAGCCGCTTTTTGCGCCGCTTTTTCTGGCGAAGCGCCTGCAAATCGACCGCCGTCTGATACTGATTGAGCGCGGCGGAAAAGGCCTCCGCGTCCGAAAACCGCAGCTCCGGCTCGAGCGCCAATGCCTGCATGACGGCGTTGCTCACTGCCTCCGGAATCTCGCTTACCAGACGGTGCGGCGGACGCAGCCGGTCAATGGGCGCCCGGTCGCGCGCGCTGTCCGGCTTTCGCCCGGTCATGGCGGTATAGAGCGTTGCGCCAAGCGCGTAAATGTCAGTCTGCGCGCCCTGCCTCGCGGCTCTGGAGTATTGCTCCGGCGGCGTGAAGCAGTCCTTGAACACGACCGTCAGCCTGGCATCCTCGCGCATGGAGACTCTGGCCGCACCGAAGTCAATGAGCTTGACCGTTCCGTCGTCGCACAGAAAGATATTATCCGGGCTGATGTCCCGGTGCAAAACGCCCTTGCGATGCAGCTGCGTCAGCGCGCGGCAGATATCCGTTCCGATGGATACCGCCCGCTGCCAGGAAAGGGGGGCTTGCCGCAGTTCGTCTTTCAGCGTGTGCCCCTGCAAATATTCCATGACAATGTACGCCGTGCCGTTTGCCTCCAGAAAGCCCAGCACCTGTACAATATTCGGCGCGGACTGGAACTGCATCATCCGCCGCGCCTCGTCCAGAAAGCGGGTATAGCCGAGCTGAAATTCCTCCGCCCGTTTTCCGGCGTATAAAATGACCTGCGTTGTATCCGGCACGCGGTTGGCGATACCGGTGGGGAAATACTCCTTGACGGCAACCACGCGCGAAAGCGTCTGGTCAAACGCGCGGTATGTAATTCCGAAGCCGCCAATGCCGGCGACCGCCTCGATCTGATAGCGTCCGGCAACGATCGTTCCCGAGGGAAGCGCGTTCAAAAGCTCCGTCTTCTGCGTCTCGCCGCAAAAGGGGCAAACCGCCGCCTCCGGCGCGATCGGCTTTCCGCAGCGCACACACGTTTTCATTGTGCACCACCCAGATAATCCTGCCAGCGGAAGCTGTCCGTGATGAGCGGAACGAAGACGAGCGTCGTTTTTCCGAGGCGGATCGTGTCATACGCGTCCAGTCGCTCCGGCACGAGCAAAAGCGCGCCGTTGCGATAGCTGAGCCCCCGGCTCTCGCCGCACTGGATATAATACGCCTCCGACTCCGGGTCGAACGTAAGGACACACTGCGCGCCTTGCGTCACCTCCGGGTCAAAATCCAGCCGGACATCCACCTGCGCCCCGGCTCCGATCAGATTTCTGCCGCACAGCAGCGAGAAGGACTCCCCTGCCCGCGCGCCCTTCATGCAGACGAGCCACCCAACCGTCCGGTCAAACGGCAAAACCGGCGGCATGGCCGGCGCGGCCGGTTCTTCTGTGGGTGCTTCCGGTTCTTGCGGCGCTTCTTTCGGCTTCTCGATGGGAGTTTCCGACTCCTCTGGAAGCTCTGCTGGCGCATCGACAGGTGCTTCCGGTACTTCGACGGGTACTTCCGGCTCCTCGATGGAGACTTCCGGCTTCTCAGAAAGCTCTACCGGCTCTTCGTTGGGAACTTCCGGTACCTCGGCGGGTGCTTCCGGCTCCTCAGAAAGCTCTACTACCTCCTCGACGGAGATCTCCGGTACTTCGGCAGGAACTTCCGGCTCCTGCGGAGGCTCGACCGGCATTTCTGCGGCTGCTTCCGATTCGCGCAGAACCGCTCGTGTTTGCGGAGCGGCGAAGGCCGTCTCGACCGGCTCCAGCAGCGCCATTGTCCGCATATCAAGCTCCTCCGGCTGCGCGCTGCGCTGCTCCGGCGTGACGGATTCTCTGCCGCGCAGCTGTTCGACGCTCCAGTATATCGCCGGGGCTTGGTTTTCCTGCGGCGCGGACGGCTGCGGCTGCCCCATTTTTTCGGAAAATGCCCTTGCGCGCGCGCAGTGCGGGCAAGTGTCGTACCTGTCCGCATCGTAATAGTGATTCTTTTCGCATAGAACCTTTCTCATGCTCTTCTCTCCATCTTTCCCAGGGTGCATCGGAAAACCAAAGACGCATCTGTGTGCGCCGGCAGCTTTCCGATACACCCTGCAACGCGTTATCGGTATCGAATCAGAATCAGCGTGGCGTTGTCCTGCCTGCCGCCCGCATGCGCCAGAACCGCCCGGCGCAGAAGCTCGCTCAGACTCCGCACGCTCCGCTTCGTGTGCAAAACCGCTGCCAGACGCTCCTCCGGCACTGCCTGCGTCAGCCCGTCGGAGCACAGCAGCACCATGTCCCCGCGCTCAAGCACAGCGGGCTGCGGGTTTTGCGCGTACTGCCGCACGCCGTTCATGCCGAGATAGCTCGTCAGCGCCCGGCCGTTTTTCATTTCGCGCGCGTAAGTCTGCCGCGTGATGCTTCCCTTTTCCAGCGCGCTTTGCAGATAGGAAGCATAGGTATGTGCTTCTGCAAGCCTTTGGACCTGCCCGCCGCGCAGAAGATACAGCCCGCTGTCTCCGATCGAAAGCCAGGAAAGCCTCCCGTCTTGCAGCCAGACGCTCACCGCCGTCGACCCGCCGCCGGGACTTTTTTCTACGACCGCGCGATCCATCCAGTCGACCGCCTGCCGGTAAAAGTGCGCGGGCGCTGCGCTTGAATTTTCCAGCCACGCGCCTTGCAGCGCCTCTACCGCGCTTCTGCTTGCCAGCGCGCCGCCCGGAAGGCCGCCGATGCCGTCGCAGACCGCCGCAAACAGCGCCCCACGCCTGCGCACAAGGCAGAACGCGTCCTGCTGCTCCTCGCGGTCGCCCAGTAAGCTCCAAGTGCTTGCCGCGTACGTGCCGACCGCAAACGCGCTATGCATGCTCGCTTTCGTCCGCGCTCGCTTCCAATTGCTCGATTTTCTGATTCTCTTCATCTACCAGAGAAATGAACTCCTCCCATTCCGAATTTGCGTATCCGCGGGAGATCACATCCGTGATATCCTCGTGCTTGAACAGGAAATTCATCTCGTTTCCGATAAAGCCCTCCGGATACGGAACTGCAATATAATCGTACCTTCTTTCCGGATGCTCCAGAAAAACAGGCATGATTCCAATGATCATCAGCTTTTTGATTCCGTTTTTGAGAAGCACTACGCTTCCAATCGGCAACAACTCTTTCATTTTTTTGACCTCCATTTTATACCTAATAATATATTTCTCGCTTTTCCACCCCAAAACATGTTACCATTTAGTGGAACAATGATGATATAAAATCCGTCGCTTCATTCCAGAGGTTTTTCGCATTGTCCGCCAGCAACTCACCGCCGGAAATGGTCGCGCTTCCGACAGATGCCAGCCATCGTACAAATGCGGGATTGCTCTCGTCACTGATATAATTGTTCAGGTTTTCGTTTTTCCTGATGTATTCCAGCGCGGAAGGCACCCATACTTCCTCCACCCCGTATCGCATAGATTCCTCATCTATACCAAACAGTCTGGATAGTCCGCAGGTGCTGATGCTGAGCACCTCCGCTAAGCCGCCAAGTGAGGTAGAAACGCCGATTCGTCCTACGTCTACCCCATCGATTTCTCCATCAGCAAAGCATTCGCCGAAGCGCAGCACGCCGCTTTCCAAGCTTCGCGCAGCGATGGCAATCACGCTCATTGTCGCCTCCAAATTGGAGAGCTTGGTCTTATCAACAGAGCAATACTCATCTCCTTTAAAATACTTGAGCTTGCTGATATTTCTCTGCTTGTAAAGCGCGCCGCTCAGACCTCCAATTTCTCCACCTACCTTTGCACCCTGTCCGATCTTCTCATAAATCGTATTGTCCTTGTAATTTATCAGCATATCGGCCATCAAAATCATCTCGGCAAGTGTCGACGCGCTGGCTCCCACGACCTCCACGTCCCCCATAATGTCTCTCCATTTTTTTGTAAACGAAAACACATCAATGTATGTCTGCGGATCTGCTTGTGTCACCTTCTTTGCAAGGCTTTTTTCCAGCACCTTATACAGCTTGCTTTCTACCTTACCTGCATTTTTAACCTGGCTGAGTAGATTCGTGACCTGCTCCACAGCATCCGCATCGCCGGGATATATAGTGTCAATAACCGATTTAATATACTTTACAACGGTTCCTCCGAATTCCATGCCGTCGTTTCCAACGACACCGCCAAAGCCGGATAGGCCATCGCCAAGCTTTTCCAGAATCGTTTGCAGGGACACCTGCTCTTTTACGAAAATATGCTGGACGTTGGCATCTGTTTTCTCGCATTCCGTCGCCACCATTTGCAGTGCTCCGGCGAGGCTTCGCAGATCGTCGCGCAGTTCTTCCATGCTCCGGATGGTACGTCCCAGACGCTGCTTGGTCGGTATGATTTCTCCGCCTCTCTGGTATTGCAGCCGGTTGAGCGCTCGCCGCGCGGAGTCTCCGATGCGTGCATCAATTCGATCCGCGCCTGTATTGAGCGCCTGCGCCAGCGTGTACAGCCCTTCCGTGTTTACTTCATATTGACTCATTTCTGTCCTCCGTCTGGTATACTGATCCCGCCTCATAGCGCAGACGCGTTAAATCCTCCGGATCCGGTCCGATGATTCCGATTATTGCATCTCGGACTCCGCCTTCTTTATTTTTTTGATATTCTTCCCACCATTTCAATATCCGTCGCCGCATTTCCTCGCTCTGCCAATCTGGCATCACCAGAGGGCAACCAGGAAGTATCTCAAATCTTGACGGTACGAAAGAAATCATATCAGACAACGGCCTCTTCATCCTGATCGTCACAAAGTCGCGAACTTTGTTCGGAACTACAAGGCGCTTGTACCATCCTATACGCAACGGGTGGAAGATTACATCGTACTCGCAACCAATCATCGCCTGAATGGCAGGTCTGCAAAAAAGCATCTTCACGATGTCATGCTTCCAGATAGGGAACACCATATCCGGCGAGCTCTTCCATGCAATGGAATCTACTCTCCGTTCTTCCGGAAAGATGCGGATGTCGTTCAGGACTTCCTCTTCGCAGCTTCTGTAAACCTCAGTGATCCGAAGAAGCTGCTCCTCCTTTTCTGTCAGCTCTTCTTTGAGCCTGTGCAGCCTCTTGATCGCCCGCACAAGCTGCTCCTTCTGTGCCTCACAGCTCTGCGCGGAGAGCAGCTGGCGCGCCCTTTGAATATGCGCGCAGGCGTCCTGCACATATATATGCTGGGTACGCAGTCGCTCGGCAAGCGCCTGACACTGTACGATATCGATCTGTACTCTCATCGCCGCACCTCCGTTTCGGGGAAGCGGCCTGTATCAGCCGCCTCCCCCGTGTTGTTCTCCCGTTAGAAAATATCCTTTGCTTCCAGACTTTCCATCTCCGCTGCCTGCTCGCTTTCCATATTGGCATAGGTTTCCGCCGCCTTGGTAAGATTGTTGGCGTGCTGCTGCAATGTATCGAGCGAATCGATTGCCTCATTGTACAGGTGGGTGAACTGGTTCTGGTAGCTGACGCTCGCGGCGCTGATCCAGGCGCTTTCGGTCAGACGGATAATTTCCGCTCGGATGTATTCCAGATGAGTCTGCATATTTTCCTTGAGCGCGGTAATTTCCTTTGCCTTCTCGTTGATTTCAGACGGTGTTGCAAGCAATTTATTCATAATAACTTTCCCTTTCTATGTTCAAAATCAGTTGTTTGGAGGTGTTCTTCCGGTTTTCTGCTTACGCGCGCGTCGAAACGATCCTGCCGACGTCGCCTTCCATGCTCTCATATTTCTGTGCGGCCTTGTCGATTGCCTCCTTATAGGTCTGCATCATCCGCAAAAGCTCTTCAAACTTCGGCTTTTCGCTTTCGATGAGCCCCTCGAAGGTCGTGTTTGCATCACCTTCCCACATGCCGTCAAACTCACCCAGCGCAGCCCAGATTCTTTTGACCAACGAGTCCCATTCATTGATTTCCGAACCAAAGTTTCTTGCGATTGTCATCATTTCCTGCGTGTCGATTGTCATGTTTTGCATAGTTGCCATTGTAATTACTCCTTTATTATTATATTTGTTTTTAAGTTATGACTGCTTTAGAAGCCGCTTTGCACTGCCTGCTGCGCCTCGCGCTCAGCCTGCTCCGCCCGGGACGCAAGACTTTGCAGGCTGTTTCGGATGAATTCCAGATCACTTCCGATGCTGTTTGCGCCCCGCCTGGTGTTTTGCAGGTTTTCCACATAATGATCCGTCCATCCGCTTTGCCAGTAAACGCCCACATCGTTTTCCACCAGACCAATCAGCGTCGCAACCCTGTCCAGATCATCGATCGCTTGTGCCATATCCTTCGCCGCCGTGCGCAGGACGCTCGGATCCAGATCAATAACGCCCAAGTATCATCCCCCCCTTCAAAAAATATCCGCCGCGTCAAGTTGCTCGTTATCTGCCAGCACCTCGTTTTCTGTCTGCTCGTAGGTTTTCAGTGCGTTACCGAGCAATGCCGCAGAATTTGTCGTTCGCGCCTTGCAGTTCTGCGCCTGCGTTTTCAGCTGCGTCCGAACCGTTTCATAGGCTTCTTTCCCCTTGCCCTTCCAGAACTCTGCCGCGAAGCGCCCGGAATCCATTTCATCTTCCAGCTGCTGCATAGCTTTGGCGCAGCTTGTAAGCTCTGCTTGAATCTGCACCAGCTTCTGCACCTCCATATCCAGCCTCATATGTTCACCTCCAATTCTTCCAATGCAGCCTCGCGTAATATTTGTTGAGCTGGCCGTGGATATCCAATTCTCCGCCGGCATAGGCTTTTACCGTCTGCGCCAGCTGCTCTTTCGCGGTTCGAAACGCCTTCAACGCGTTTTGCGCTGTGCGGACGTCCTCTTCCAGACGCTCGGCATACAGATCTCCGGCGCTGCTGCTCCAGCTTCCCGTTGTCTCGTCTCTTAGCTGCTTTAAATCTTTTTTCAGCTGCTCAAGCTGATCGATGCAGCTGTTCAGCTGATCGGACAGCTCCTCGATTCTTTCAAGGTCCCACGCAATGCTCGCCATGCTCTCACCTCTTTGTTTTTTGTTGTATTCCCTTGCCGTGATTACACTCTATCATGCCGCGGCCAAATCTGGACGAATTGCCGACGAATGGTACACTTCTGGCGATGAACGGGTTTTTTTCGCCGTTCAGACCAGATAAAGCGTGTCCCCGCTGTCAATGCCCGCGCCGTCGAGCGTCTGCTCCGGGGCTAAAAGCGCCCCCGTGCGCGCGGAAAATAGCGCCGCCTCGCCGAACGCCTGCGCGTCCAGCCCCTCCGTATCGGCCAGCAGCTCCAGAAAGCCCCGGCACAGAAGCTTCGCCGCCATATCCCGCGGCGCCATGCAGTCAAACGAGCGTCCGACGCCCGCGACATTGATCTCAATCAAAATCTTATCCCTGTTCAAAGCCAGCCTCCCAAGTTTCTTTCAGCTGCGCGGCGGCATCGTCCTGCGCGGGGTCAAGCTGCGCAAACGCCAGATTCTCCCGCTCATAGCCAGTCTCGCGCAGATAGGCGAACAGCTCCTGCGGCGTCTGAAACGGCATCAGGCTCAAGGCCGTCACGTTCCGCTCCAGCGCCAGCGCCGCGTGCGCGCCGAACCAGCAGAAGATCCGGTCGGTTCCCCCAGCCGTGCACGGCGACTGCGCCATCTCGGAAAAGAGAAAATCGATCACCAGGTGCGGCACATCCTGCCCCTCCATCTTCTGCACAAGCCCGCGCCGTTCCAACGTACCCAGCACGCGCTCTAAATCCAGCTCCTCCGGCTCCCGGACGATCCAGGCCGGAATCGCCGCCAGCTCATAAAAGCACGCCAGAAGTACAAATTCATCCTCCGTCATTCGGTATCCCGTTACCATGCCAGCGCCTCCTTCAATCTTGCTTTTCCCGCGCGCGAGAGATAGACCTCGCTTCCGTCGTCCAGTGAAACGCTCATACTGCCCGCATCGTAGGACAAAATGTGCCGCTGGTTTACCAGAAAGCTGCGGTGCGTGCGCACAAACCGCTCGCCCAGCTCCTGCTCGAGTGCGTCAAGCGACGCGGATAGCTCATACTCCTGCGCCCGCGTGACAAGAAACGTTTTCTTGCTGCGGCTTTCAAAATACAAAATATGCTCCAGCGCGATCGTGTACCGCCTTGCCCGCACGCTCCAGCTGTAGCTGGCTTCGTCGGTAAGCGCCTGCTCCTGCTCGAGCTCCTGCAAAAGCGTAAAGAGCGCCTCGCGCGCCACGGGCTTCAGAAACATCGCCGCCGGAAGCGTCTGGGCGGTCATCGCTCTCGCGATCGCGGCAAAATCCGGCGCGGTCAGAACGATGCAGTGCTTCGTCTTCTGCTCGCGGAGTTTTGCAAGAAGCGGTCTTGCGCGGCTGTCTTCACAGTCTGTCATGTACATTGCCGTCAGCGCGCGCGTCTGCGGCTCATCCGCAAACGAGCAGCTTGTGATGGCCGCTTCAAGATTGTTCTGCACCTGATACTGCACCAGAAGCTCCCGCACATGGCGAAAGTCCTGCGGGTGCTCATCATAGACATACGTATCGTACATAGCTTACGCTTCCTCCTCCGGCGCGCTGTGCCGCGGGATAAAGACCTGCGAGAGCTGCGCGAGCTGAAGGGCAAAGCCCGTCTCCGGCGGACGCATCTTTGTCTGCTCGGTGATGGAGAGCCCCGTCTCTATGACGCGCTGCGTGTCGAGCCGACCGCCCAGATGCACGCCCGTCTGGCAGGCGGCAAAGAGCTTGCACGCGGGTTTCTGGAAGCTCTGCTGATAAAGCGCCCGGTTCCAGACCGCAAGGAACGTCACGCCGTAGCCCTTTCCGTTTTTGAGAAGCGTCTCCCAGACCTCGGTGAAGGCCGTTCTTCCGTCCGGGTTATAGCACATCCCGCAAAACGCGTTGTAATCCTCAAACACGACCAGAACCTGCGGGAAAACGGCGCGGAAATGCGCCTCGCAGTCCTCACCCGGATGCGCGGCAAGATACTGCTTCTTTTCCGCCGCGCGGCGCTTGAAGAGATCTCGCAGATAGCTCATAAGCGTCAGGACATCCTCGTAGCTTCTGTATTCCTTTATGCCGGTCTGGCCGCTCCCGCCCGCTTCGGCGCGGATGACATGGCATTCCAACCGTTTCCCGGCCGCCGCCAGCAGAATATTATCCGTCATCGAACGCGCGCCGAGCCCGACGCAGTCGCTGATAAAATAGCAGAACGTCTCACGAAGACGAAGGGCGTAGGGACGAATCGTCTTCGTGTACCAGCCGAGCGGCAGCGCGTCGTCCGGCAGCTTTTGCACGGCGCTTTCAAGAAGATAGCCTGCAAAGAGCTGCTTTTTGTCGATATAACGAAGCGGCGGCGCGCTGTAGCCGACCTGGGACGGCTTTGCAAGGCTCTCAATTGCCTCCGGCTTTTCCGCGAACGCGCTCTGGAACTGCACGACGCTGCCGTTATAGACCGTCAGACCGCTGCCCGGCTCCCCAGTCGGCGCCAGCTGCGGCGTTGTGCCGAGGTAGCTGAAATAGTCCGCGCGCTCGTTAAGGAGCAGCGGAATCGACGTCGCAAAATTCTGCGCCCATTTGCCGCGCATGTCCATCGGCGTATTCATTGTCACCAGGAAGCAGATGCCGCAGGCCAGACCCTCCCGCAGCAGCCGCAGAAGCGGCTCGGAAAGCGGCTCGTAGTTTTCCAGGAAGCCCGCGTAATTGTCGATCACCACGAGCGTCAGCGGCATCACGCCCCTGCCGCGCGCGCGATACTCCTCCGCGTTTGCGCACGAAGCATCTGCCAGCTGCTGCTTGCGCGTCTGCATCAGCTCCTGCAATTGCGCAAAGAGTCTTCCGACCCGCTCTTCGTCCTCCGGATAGACCACCGCGCCGCAGTGCGGTGTGTGGGACAGCGCATCAAAGCGGCGGTTCGAGCAGTCCAGCGCGTACCAGATGAATTCCTCCGGGCGCTGATTGACGCACAGCGCATAGATGATTCCCTGCGCCAGCGTGCTCTTACCGGAGCCCGCGCTTCCGATGATCAATACATTGCCGCAGCGCGGGAAGCGAATGGCAAAGACCGGCTGCATCTGCTGCTCCGGATAGTCGATCTTGCCGATGATGGCAGTATAGGGCTCGAGCGCCCCGGCCTTTAACAGCGGCTCGAGCGTGATTTTGGCCTCCAGCATCGGAAGCCAGAGCTTTCTTGCCGGACGCACGCCCGCATGCTGCGCTGTTTCGGTGATATACGCCACGCACGCGTCGAGCTGCGAGATGCTCTTCGAGCCCGGGCGTCTTGCGCGGCGATGCGTTCTTGTTCCGTCGAGCGACAAAAGCTCGATGGCGTTCATCGCCAGCTCCTCCGGGTCGAGCTCCGGCTGATAGTCGGCGCCGGAATAGCCGGACTGGAAAATTTCAAACAGCTCATCGTTTCCGATCTGCAAATAGCCCCGGCCGATTCTCGTCAGCTCCGCGGCCTCGGGGCGCTTGAGCATCTCCATGCTGTCCTGCCTGTCCTGCACCTTGAGACAGAGCTTGAAGCGGGCGTTGCTCCAGATCTCCTCGTCGACCACGCCGGACGGCTTCTGCGTCGCGAGGATCAGGTGTACGCCAAGGCTTCTGCCCACGCGCGCGGTACTGACAAGCTCCTTGATGAACTCCGGCTGCTCCTTTTTGAGCTCGGCAAATTCATCGCTGATGATGATCAGGTGCGGCAGCGGCTCTGCCGCCGTTCCCTGTCTGTAAAGGCGGTTATACTGGTCAATGTGGTTGACGCCAAACAGGCCAAACAGCTTCTGCCGCCTGCGGATCTCGCTTTTCAGGGACAAAAGCGCCCGCTGCGTCTGATTGACGCCGCGCAGACCGCGCGATTCGCCATCCTCCGTCTCTGAAATATTCGTGATAACGCCCGCCACATGCGGCGTGCCGCCGAAGAGGTTCGACATGCCGCCGCCCTTGTAGTCGATCAGGATGAAGGCGACCTCGTCGGGGTGGTAGTTCAGCATCAGAGACAGAACAAACGTCTGGATGAGCTCGCTTTTGCCAGAGCCCGTCGTACCCGCGACCAGACCATGCGGCCCGTGCTGCTTTTCATGGATGTCGAGATACACCGGCTGGCCGCCGTAGCTCACGCCGATCTGCGCGCGGATGGACTCATACGCCCGGTGCGTTTTCCACTGCCGCAGCAGATCCCAGTTTGTGATATCCGTCAGGTGGTACATCTCCAGAAATTCCACCTGCCCGGGGATTTCGCCGTCGGAGAGCTCGTTGACCCAGTAGCGGCTGAGTCGGCGCGCCATCTGCTCCGGCATCTCCGGCGGCAGATGATCAAAGGCGACTACGTCCGTTTCGCTCCGGTTTTCATCCATCCGGAACGCGCCGCAGAAGCTCTCGTCGGCCTGAATGAGGAAGTTGCACTCATTGGGCAGCAGCTCCAGGCGCTCATAGGCAAGCAGAAACTGCACATGATACTCCGCGCCGCTTGTCAGATAGCGGTAGACCGCGTGGTTATACAAAATGTTAGGGTCGGTGCATACGACCACATAGTATGGAAGCGCACGCTCGGCGCTGGACTCTTCCTCCTGTCTTGCACGCAGCACGTCAAGAAGATACGATAAAACACCCGCGTGCTCCTGCTCTGTGCACGCCACCAGCCGCCGCGAACGATCAGGTGAGAACGTGTGCGGCAGCCAGCGCAGCCAGCCGAAGCGCTCTCTGTCCTGCTCTTTCAGCAGACAGATCAGGCGCACGTCTGTGTAGCTGTGGAGCATGGCAAGCTGCAAAACGATATTGCCGAGAATATCCTGCACCGTCTCGTGCCGTCCGATGAGGCCTGTCAGCTTGTGGCTGGCGATGGCCAGCAGCGACGGCACCTGCAAAATACACTGATACGCCGCCTTCAGCTCTCCCGGGCGCTCTTCTAAATCGTCGCTCGTGACGCTGAAGCGAATGGGTGGAGTCTTGATCATACCGGAAATGTCCATCCTGCCGAAGCCAAGCCGAACCGTCAAAAAGTCCTCCGAGCGCACATTGCGGTTCCAAAGGCTCTCGGCCTCCTGCCCGCCCATGAGCTTCTGAAAAAGCTCCATTGTGGACGGATACTGGCGCAGCAGCCGCTCGCGGCAGATGGCCTGCCTGTCCTGCAGGAGCTTTTCGTTCTTTCCGAGGTATTCGGCGTACGCGCTTCTTCGCGTCTGCTCGTCGGCCGCTTCCTCTTTTTCATCGTATTTGCGCCGCGCGAGCGACCACCCGAGGCCGATGGCCGCGCTCATGACGACCGAAACGCCCATGATCCAGTAGGTTCCCGCGCCGTTCGCGCTGCCCATGCGCAGCAGCATCGTCGTCAGCATGGGAAGCGGCATCGTGAGCGCGGGGCCGAGCACGAAAAGAAGCGGCTGCCGCCGGCCGGCTCGTTTCTGCGGCGGCGCTTCAATATCGATGACGTCCTGCGGCAGCGGCTCATAAAAGCGCGGGCTGCGCAGAAACGCCTCATGGGGCGCGGGCTCCTGCATCAAAGAATCCGTCTGCGGCTGAAAGCGCGGCAGCTCGGACGCAATTTGATCGGTACAGTTGACCGCGAGCATGTCGCCGAGCAGCACCATGTGAAATCCGCCCGTATAAATATGCCCCAGCGGCGGCAGACGAAGTGCGCGCCTTGCCGGTACGCGCCGGTTGTTGAGATACACGCCGTTTCGGCTCGTATCCTCCATGACCCAGCCGCCGTCCTGCCGGGTGAGCGTCAGATGCTCCCGGCTGATATAAGGCCCGTTGAGCCGCAAGTCCGCCTGCGGAGCGCTGCCGACGGTAACGCGGTTTTTTCCGCGGATATCGAGCTTTTCAAATTGCAGCTCTCTGGCCGAGGCCTCGCGAATCCACACGGAAAAGCGCTCCTCGCCGGAGAGGATACCGTGAACCGGTTCGTTTTCCGACAGCTGCGCCAGCTCCTGTGTCTCATGCCCGGCCGTCAAGCGGACGCGTTCACTCTGCACGAGCCACCAGCCACCGTCCAGCAGCTCCAGCTCCAGAACGCAGCTCTGACAGCCGGTCTGCGCGGAAAGATCGAGCGTATATTTCCGGTTGTTCTCCGTCGGGAGAAACAGCTGGCAATATGAATCCGTCAAGTTCAGATAGAGAATATACTGCTTCATACCGCGCCGTCCTTTCTCTCCTGCTCTGTCCGCTTCGCGCGGATGCGGCTGAGCGTCACCGGCGTCATATTCAGAAACGACGCGATGTATTTATGCGGGACAATATCAATTAACCCAGGATATGCTTGCAGAAACCATTCATAGCGCATCTGCGCGGTGGAATGAAACAGGATATTTTTATGCAGCCAGTGGTCGGCGTAGGATTCCATCAGCTTTCTGGCGTACAAATTGGATAGCTCCAAAGACGAGAGAATGTGCGGCATCAGAACGTTAATATCGAAGCAGAGCAGCTCCGAGTCGACGATGGCCTCCGCGCACTCCGAGGCGATAAGCTGCTGACCCAGATCGATGCAGCCGATATGCGCCTGCCCGTACCGAAAAATGAAGCAATCTGTATAATCATTTCCCTTTTTGTCGATGACAAATCCGCGCAGCACGCCGGAGATCAGAAAATAGATATTGCGCGATCTGTCCATCGTGTCAAAAAAGCGCTCATGCCGCTTGAGCCTGCGAAGCATCGCCATGCTGCGGTAGTTCTCATACATCGGCGAGCCGCTTAACCCAAGATGCTGCATCAGCTGATCAAATTCATTCATATTCCGCCCCACGCTTTCTTCCTGAATATCTTTTATTTTACAGCAGATTCCTGCGCTTCGCATTAACCTGTGATAATAAATTTCGTTTCTATTCTTTGTTTCTATTCTTTTTCCGCAGGCAAGGACAATTGTTCTTCTTCCGTCGAGATCATCTGCTTTTCGCCCCGTGCGCTTCGTTTCGGTCATAGAAAGTTACTGGTTGCGGTATGAATTTTGCGGGAAATAAAAAAGCAGAGTGTCCATTACAGGATACTCAGATCCTATAAGGACACTCTGCATGGTCGGAGTGGCTGGATTCGAACTAGCGGCGGATGAAACGGCGCTTCGCGCCCAAGAGGCCGCTAGTTCTTACAACGCAAAATAGAAAAACACAGAGTATCAATCACGATACTCTGTGTTGGTCCGAGTGACTAGATTCGAACTAGCGGCCTCTTGAACCCCATTCAAGCGCGATACCAAACTTCGCCACACCCGGAAATGTGCTGTATTTCATTCAGCTCAGATATAATACCACATCGCGGCAGATTTTGCAAGCCCTTTTTCAAAATTTTTTAGAAATTCGAATTGGCGGCCGCTCCCCTGCCGCAATGCTTGCTATTGCGCAATCGCCTTTTAAAAGCAGGCTGACGGTGCGCTCAAATCAGACCGCACCATCAGCCGGAAAGCCGGGTCTACCGCTTTGCCGCCGAGGCCTTTTCCAGATTGATCTTGCGGCGGTTTTTGACCGCGTCCTCCATCGGGACGATCTCGCCTGCGGCTTGCAGCGCCATTTTGGTAAGCAGGGGGCCAACCAGCTCATAAACCAGGATGGCAAAGAGCGTGATGTTCTGGATCAGCTCGCCCTGCGCGCCAAGGCTGCGCGCCGTGACGCACATGCCGAGCGCAACACCCGCCTGCGGCAGGAGCGTAATGCCGAGATATTTGCAGATCTGCGGCTCGCATTTCATCAGTTTCGCAGAGTAGTGCGCACCAAGGTATTTGCCGAGCGAACGCATGACGATATACACAATGCCGATAAGCACGATCATACCGTCCGCGAACACGCCGAGATCCAGCTGCGCGCCGGAAATCACGAAGAACGCGGCAAATAGCGGGCTCGTCCAGCGATCGGCCTTCGCCATGATCTCCTCCGACAGCGGGCAGAGGTTGCAGAAAATCGTGCCCAGCATCATGCAGGTCAGAAGCGACGAAAAACCGACCGTCACGCGGCCAATTTTGAACTCACACATGGCAAGCGCCGAAATCATAAACACCAGCGCGATCGTCATATTCAGACGGTTGGTGTTGGAGTTGAACAGCTTTTCCAGCTGCGTCAGAACCCATCCGCCGAGCGCGCCCAGCGCCAGAGAACAGACGATCTCCACCAGCGGGTCAACGACGATCGAAACCACGTCAAACGAATTGGTGTTCAGCGCCTTCGCAATGCCAAACGATACCGCGAAGACCACGAGGCCGACCGCGTCGTCCAGCGCGACGATCGGCAGCAGCAGATCGACCAGCGGCCCTTTGGCCTTATACTGCCGGACGACCATCAGCGTCGCCGCCGGAGCGGTCGCCGTTGCGATGGCGCCGAGGGTAATGGCCTGCGCGATCGAGAGCTTGCCGTTTGTGATCAGGCAGATGGCAACGAGGGCGATATCGACCAGGAAGGTCGCGGCCAACGCCTGTAAAACGCCAACTACCAGCGCCTGCTTGCCGGTCTTTTTGAGCTCGGAGACGCGGAACTCGCTTCCGATGGAAAACGCGATAAAGCCCAGCGCAACATCGGAGATGAGTGACAGGCTCTCCACATCCGCCATCGTCGGAAAGCCGAGTCCCTGAATGCCCAGAAGCCCCAGACAGTACGGGCCAATCAGCACACCGGCGACCAGATACGCCGTAACGGACGGTAATTTCAGGGGTTTTGCCACACGGGTCATCAGAAGCCCCGCCAGCACCGCAACGGATAACGACAATAAAATTCTCATACGTTTCTTCCTTCATTTCCTGGATACTTCAATTTGCATCCATCATTATACGCAGTTCTCTAAAAAATGCAAGTGTTATCTGTATAAATTACATAAAGAAAGCAATATTATTTTGTGCACTATCCCATTTTGTGTGCTGGCCGCCCAACCGTCTAAGCGCGCTTCCTTATTCCAGCGTATATGTCATGCCGTCAATGGTGACGGATGCAATGCTGTTTATGTCAACCAATCGAGAAAAGCGCCAGTTGTCCTTGATCCGGCCGTCCTCCTCGCCGTCTCCTGTTCCGGAAAAGCCGTGCATGCCGTACGTGCCGTAGGGCGCGTATGCGCCGTTTCCCGGAGTCGTCAGAGAAAAGCTCGTCCCGTCCTGGAGCGTCAGGGTTACGGACGTTTCGTCGCGCCCCACCAGTCCGCTGCCGTCTAGCCGGAAGGAGATGGGCGTGATCGTCGCTGTGTCCCAGCGGTAGCTCTTTCCAACATAATGGGACGTGTCCAGCGAAATGGTACGTTCCTCCTCCAGCTGCTCGGGAACCGGAACCTCAAAGAGGTATACGTTCTCGCCGTGGTAGCTCATATCGAACAAAATGGAGTCGCCCGGCGCAAATTCGCCGCCGTTGTTCGTCAAAAGCGCGTAGGCCGTTCCATCGTTCACCTCCAAAATGTCCATGCCCATGCCGCCGTTTTTCCACTCGCGCTCGCGGCCTTCTCCTGTGTTGTTCTGCGCGAGGACAAGCAGCGACCCATTGCGCTCTCTGTCCAAAAAGCTGGTCTCGTTCCATACGGCAAGCTCCTGTTCAGCCTCCTGCGTCTGCGCTTCGATCCGCAAAACGGCGTACAGGGTGTCCTTGGATGCCAGCATCGAATCCAGCGTGAAAACGAAATCATCCGTTTTAGCCGAGACACCCGTCTCCGCCACCTCTGCCTGCGCAGGAACCTGCATCGTGCCCTCGGCGATCATCGCCTGCTCCTGCTCCGTATAGGTTGGGTAGGTCACATCATATTGCGCCGTCTCATCATAGGCCGTTACCTTGCCCTCCACCAGTGCGGCAGAACCGCCGAACAGCCGGTCGAACCAGCCCAGCCGGAACGCGGCAAGCGCGCTGAGGCTCAAAAGCGCCGCAATGGCCGCCGCGAGCGCTGCCGCCCGAACCGTCCGGTTTGGTTCTTTCGTTCTGATATCTGCCTTCTGCATTGTTTGCTTCAAAATCCGTGCTTTCTCGTCCGCCTGCAAGGGCGCAAGCGAGTATTCCTGTTCCGGCGCATGGCGCATGAGATTATCCCAGCTCGTCTTCACAAAGCAGCCCTCCTTCAGTAAGCTTTTTTCGAAGCGTCTCTCGTCCCCGCATCAGCCGGGAGCGAACGGTCGACGCGTTCAGGTGTAAGTCCTCCGCGATCTGCGCTGTCGTCTGCGCCAGATCGTAAAACCGGTAGAAAATGTCCCGGTCTTCTTCCGACAGCGCCAGAAGCGCCTGACGAACCGCCTCGCAGCGCTCGCCTTCATGCATCCGCTCCCAGAGCGGCTCCATTGAGATAAGCGTATCGTCTTCCAGGGGCACGAAAATCTTCCTTCGCCGCATGGCCTCCGCGGTCTGATTTCTCGCCACTGCGCCGAGCCACGGCCGAAGCTGCCCGCGCGTAATGCTCCTTGCCCCGCGCCACAGGCTCACAAACACATCCGACGCGATTTCCTCCTGATCCTCCGCCGTCAGAGCGCCGCGGCTCCGGTTTCGTATGATCGCCATGACATACGCGCCGTACCGGTCGACGGCCTCTTCCAGCGCCTGCGCGCTTTGCCGTTTCAGCCGCCGCAGCAAATTTGTATCTTCTATGGTGCATTCCTCCTTTGCCGGTTTCTCAGCATGCTGTCACTTTACCAGTCGTCCCAGACAGTACTTTTGTTGCGGGAATCCCTGACTATTTTCTATCCGACGTTCATCACTTGCAATTCTTCGTGATATCGCATGAGTTTGACGAATTATGTCGACAAAAAATTATTGATTTTTCCATGATGATCTGATATCTTATTGTCGGAGAAAATATGGACGCGCGTGAGCAGACTGACACGCTGTTCGCGCGAAAAAAGCATGAAGGCAGCTTGTGTGCGGCGGCTCTGCCGCTTATGTGCCCGCGCGCAGGTACAAAATATTTTAATATATGTGTCAAGCCCAACGCCGTCAGCATCGCAGCTGGCGGCGTTGGGTTTATTGTGCAAAGAAACGCCGCAAACCCTGAAAGGCTTGCAGCGGCGTTCTCTGGCGCCCCAGAAGGGATTCGTCCCCCAACCCCATGCTTCGAAGTGTATGGTGTTCAGCCGGATCATGAAGGGAACGGCTATACCACCGAAGCGCTTCAGACCATGACACAATGGGCATTTGGCCAAAAGGACGTGGTATTTGTAGAAGCCGAAACCGCCCCGGACAACAAGGCTTCCCAGCGTGTACTTGAAAAGTGCGGCTTTGTGCCGGACGGGACGACGGGCGAGGAAGGGCCGCGCTTCGTGCTGGAAAAACCTCTTACGAACTGGTCACCTATCTATATGCTGTTCGGTATGAGCATTGGCACGTCCATCGGGCAGCTGCGCGGCCAGATGCTCTGGGGGATGGCGCTTGGCATCAGCCTTGGCGTTCTTGCCGGTCTGCTGATCAACCGTTCTGAAAAGAAACGCCGTGAAGCGCTCCGGCGGCAGCGCGATTGCCATGCGTAACGGCTCATCGAACCAGACGGAAGCGGGAAAGAAGGGCGCGCTGCTGGCGGCGCTTTTCGTGACGGGAACAGTTCTCTTATCCGCTTTGTACCGGAAAACTGCCTGTGAAGTGTTTTTGCCGCTTGCCCTCACATGCGGAACGATTTCCTATCATGCCGTCATGCGGCTGCTGGTTGGGTTTGTGTTTCGCTTTGTGATGCAGAATCAGGCAGATTACAAAAAGCGGTGGTATCAGGTCAGCGCGCGCGAAATGGTTGTCTATGAAAAGCTGAACATCAAAAGCTGGAAACGCAGAATGCCGACCTATGACCGTGCCCTGTTTGACCCGAGAATCCATACATGGGGAGAAATCGCGCAGGTCATGTGTCAGGCGGAGCTGGTTCATGAAACGATCATGCTATTAAGCTTTCTTCCCATCGCAGCGGGCATCCGGTTTGGCGCGTATCCGGTTTTCATCGCGACGTCCGTTTTTGCCGCCGGATGCGATCGGCTGTTTGTGATGATGCAGCGCTACAACCGCCAGCGGATCAGGAAGCTTCTGGAACGCGAAAGCATGCGGAAGCAAAACTGCTCGGAGAAATGAGAAAAAAGATTGAATCATAACCCCCTGTTATCAGACTTGAACCCCCCAACGACTACCGCGCGGTAGTGAAATTACCGGGAGAAGGAGGAACAAAAAAACGCTGCAAACCCCGAAAAAAGGCTTGCAGCGGTGCTTTCTGGCGTCCCAGAGAGGATTTGAACCTCCGACCCCACGCTTAGGAGTATGGCTTACCATGTGATACACGGTTCGGATGTAACTTCCAATATCATCCCTTAGCATTTCCATGAGTGTGTCTGCCAGAATGAAGCAATATGGAGCTATGCGGGCAGTAGAAAGGTCAATGCTCAGAAATTCGAGACTGCCTTCTATGCCAAGCCTGATCTTCGCAATGTCCGTCCGCCGGAAG